>NZ_BDLR01000102.1:0-29611 GCF_002049395.1 Carboxydocella sp. JDF658
CTGAACAGGTTCTATCCCGGCTGAAAGAAAAAGATCTATTTGCGCTCCATGCAATATTTGCTCTTTTAAGGTCTCTGAACCGCCATAGACAATTTTTATCTTAATGTTTTTGTTTTTTTGTTCATATTTTGTTGCCACTTCATCCAGGGGTTCTCTTAAACTGCTGGCAGCCGCTACCACTATAACTGGCGATTCAACAGCATCAGGTTTGACTAACCTGCTCCAACCGCCTATTGTGATAAGTAGGAAAAGGAAAATAATAATCCAGCTTCTCATAACTATCCATCCTTTTCGCATTGGCCAAGATAATGATCAAAAGTTTCAGCAACCATAGGGCCCAGCGCCCAGATCCCCTTGATTCCCTTTTGTTTCAATTTGGTTAAAGCTCCTAATCCAATGCGAACTGCCAGAACCAGCTGGCAGTCGGAAATTAGCTCAATAGTTTGATCCATCAGAGATTCATCCCCTGTTGATACGGGACAGGGTGGCCGATTGGCTCGTATATCCACTAATTTATACCCCTCATCCACAACCTCAAAAATATAAAACTTTCCCGCTCTGCCAAAGTGTTGATTGATAACTTTTCCATCACTGCTGGCCACAGCAAATTTTTTGATCATAATTGGACTCCTCCTCTCCCAGTAAACCGATAGCATCAGCCCGACACTGGCGACAATGATCCATTTGTGGTATAAATACCCTGTTTTGCTGGCGGATTCTTAATAATTCTTCCGGAGAAGGAGGGGTTAAATGAGCAAAATCCGCCTGAGGTATTAATGGCATAATATTCATCACATATACCCCTAAGTCTCGCATTACCCGGGCTATTTCGCTCACGTGATGATCATTTATACCCGGGATTAAAACTGTGTTAACTTTAACAACTATCCCATGTTTTACTGCTGCTTCAATTCCCATCAGCTGGTTGGATAATAGCTTGCTGGCACCAGACAGGCCCCGCAAAATTTGCCCTTTATATAAAACCCAGTCATAGATTTGATTTCCTATGGTAGGATCCACAGCATTAACAGTTACTGTTAAACTATCGATTCTCAAAGCTTTTATTTCCTCAATATAATCAGGTAGCAGTAAACCATTGGTACTTATACACTTGAGCAGCCCCGGGGCATGTTCATTAACCAGGCGAAAAGTTTCAAAGGTTTCTTTATTTGCCAAAGGATCCCCAGGTCCAGCTATGCCTACAACGCTAATGCGTTCGTCTTTCTCCAGAATTTCTTTAAGCCTGTATATGGCCTGCCAGGGTTTTAACAAAGTACTGGCCACCCCGGGCCGATTTTCATTGGCACAATCATATTTCCGCGAACAATAACGGCATTTAATATTACAACGGGGAGCAACCGGCAAATGCACGCGCCCTTTTTTCCCGGCTACTTCTTTATTTAAGCAAGGATGTTCAGTTATTTTTTGTTCACACCACATCTTTACTCCCACCTTTATAAAAAATCAGGAGCCTCAAAACCGAGGCTCCTTTGCCTTCCAGTATCACCGTTTTACTATTTAAGTGCTTCCTTTCCTTTTTCTGAAGTCCTAATCCGTACTACTTCCTTGATAGGACAGACAAAGATTTTGCCATCCCCGTAATAACCAGTTTGATTGACTCTGATAATGGTGTCTACAACCTGCTGGACATCTTCGTCAGCAACTATAATGTGCAATAATCGTTTGGGAATAAAGGAGTAGGTCGCCTCCTCGGAATACCTTTCACTAATTATTTCTCCCATTGGCGGATCAATTTCACTTAAAATACCTTTTTGTTTACCTCGACCACTGACACTGTATAAATGAAAAGCATTAAACCCCAAACCATCCAGAGCTGCCTTGGTTTCCTGAATTTTAGAGCGGCGGAGAATAGCCATCACTTCTTTCATAATTTCTCCCTCCCCGCTATAAGCCTTTGCTGCCGGTTCTGATAGTATAAACTTCCTCTACGGGCGAAACAAAAATTTTACCATCACCGATATTGCCGGTTCGAGCCGTATTTTCAATAATCTTAACTGCTTTATCTGCTTCTTCATCCTGAACAACCAGCATTAATTGAACTTTAGGAAGCTCGTCATAAACAATTGGTCCCACTTGAATTCCTTTTTGCCTGCCCCGCCCAAAAACATACATTTTGGTCAAGGAAATAAAACCGGCATTTGCCAGTGCTTCCACTGTTTGTTTTTCTCTTTCCGGCCGGATAATCGCCCTGATCATTAACATTTTGTTTCCCTCCTTAACTTTTTTTGTTCAAGTTCCAGATAAGCGTTGGCCCACAAATCCAGTAACCGCATTGCTCCTTCATAACCTACAATCAACTGACGCTGACTGCCAAATCGGTCATCCACCGGGAAACCAGTCCGAACCAGGGGTATTCCCTCTGTCCGTTCGATATATTCCCCATCCGAGCCTCCAATCAATAAATCAGCTTTACTTTGTCTAACTGCCTGTCTGATTTCGGTAAAATCAGCCCGGTTTAAAATTACAGGTCGCCTGGTTAAATTTCGGGTAAGTTGTTCTAAGCGCTGGACAGTCTCAGGATTATCACCGCCAATACTTAAAACAGCCGGCTGCATTCCCAGTTCCAGGGCAAAGCCAGTTAGGGCCTCAACCAGATCAGCATCTCCATAAATAGCCGGGCGTTTGCCGAAGAGAACTTTGTGGGCATCCACCATGGCATCCAGCAGGCGATTTCTTTCTTTTTCGATTTCCGCCGGCAAGGATTGCAGGCCTTTCAATCTCAGCAGTTGACCCACAAGACGATCGGTTCCTTTGAGCCCGACAGGCAAGGGTATTCGTTCCAAAGGAACAGCAAATTCCTTTAATAAATAATCTCCCACAGTTTCCAGTTTTGAAGAGCTTAATCCCATTTGCATAGTATAACGGGCCTGGGCCAATCTTCGGATTTGAGTTAAAGGGGTACCTCCCTCTGGAATAAGAGGATAAGAGATAGTAGCTCCCTCATCCAGAGTCTCAGAGTAATCAGGAAAGATAACAGCTTCTACTTCAATGGTTGCCAGCAAGCGCTTGAGATAGCGGATATCGGCCGGTGAAATTATGCCCGGAATCAAGTTAAGATCATAACAGTTTTTTTGTTGCGGGGGCTTAACTAAATGTTTGGCTATCTGGTAGATCGCTGTATAATAACCTTCCAGATGAGTACCAGCATAACTGGGGGTAGAAACAGGTACTATCTCCACGCTGGCTGTCTTTCCTTCCTTTTTCAGCTTCTCAACCATTAGTTCTACATCATCACCGATAGTTTCCGCCAGACAGGTAGTAGGAATGCCAATCATCTGTACCGATTGATATTGACGCAGAATATTGGCAAAAGCTCTCTCCAAATTGCTTCCTCCGCCATAAATGGCGTCCTTTTCTGTTAACGCCGTGGAAGCTATATCTACCGGTTCATTAAAATGTCCGCCTAAAAATCGTCTCATATAAGTAGCACAGCCCTGGGAGCCATGCAGGAGGATAACAGTAGCTTCCACCCCTTTTAATGCCAGTACCGCTCCCAAAGGCATACACAGTTTGCAAGGATTGACTACAGCTTTGTACTCATGCTCAGCCATAGACATCACTCCTTGTCATCCGGGCAGCAGTTACCAGCTGGGACCAGACCGGGCTGAGCACAGTTGCTGCAACTTCACGGGCAAAATTGAGCATACCCTCATAGCCGGCAAAACTTTTCTTCCGTTCATGGTTAAAATCCACAAACCCCTTACCCGCCTTATAGGCCAGAGGTCGTTCTTTAACACCTCCAACAAGAACATCAGGCTGAAATTCAGCTAAAAAAGCGGATAGCTCCAGGGCTCCAGCATCATCAATTATTACTCCTGTGTCTCCAAGCTCACGCTGAATTTGCTTGTATTCCTCAGCTTTCCCCGTCTGAGAACCAGCGATAACAACTTCCATTCCCAGATCCCGGAACATTTTAATTAAAGAGATGGTTTTAAATGCTCCTCCCATATAAACTGCTGCTTTTTTGCCTTTAAGCATCTGCTTGTATTGTTGTAATTCCCAGGTGATTAAATCTCTTTGTTTTATACAAAAACGACGGGCACGATATACGATTTCCTCATCCTGGCTGGCGAAAAACTGAGCAATATCCATCAACGCTTGTTCTGTATCCTGCAACCCGGCAAAACTTACTTGAAGATAAGGAATACCGTATTTTTCTTTCATTTTCCTGGCAAGGTAGGTCATTGATCCGGCACACTGAACAACATTTAATTTCGCCGTATGAGCGCGGGCAATCTCATCTACCCGGCCATCTCCAGTGAGTGTGCTAACCACCTCTATTCCCAGAGCCTCAAGATAGTTTTTGATCACCCAGAGTTCTCCGGCGAGATTAAACTCTCCTAAAATGTTGATACTTAAGGGTGAAACAGGGGGAGGAGCAGGGTGGGTGCCGATCAGTTTCAATAAGGCGTCACAGGCTGCCCGGTACCCTGCTGATTTGTTGCCCATAAATCCTTCTGACTGCACCGGAATAACACGAATTCCTGTTTCAGCTTGAATTTGCTTGCAGACGGCCTGCAAATCATCGCCAATGATTCCGGCAATACAAGTAGCATAAACAAATACTGCCTGTGGCCGGTAATCGCGAATTATTCCGCGCAAAGCCCCTGCCAATTTGGCTTCCCCGCCGAAAATCACATCTTTTTCCTGCATATCGGTGGAAAAACTGTTACGATACAAATCCGGTCCGGAGGTTAGACTGCCACGAATATCCCAGGTGTAAGCAGCACAGCCTATTGGCCCGTGAACCAGATGAGCCGCATCAGTAATTGGGTTTAATACCACTCTGGCGCCACAATAGACACACCCTCTCTGACTTAAAGCCCCTGCCAGGGAATTTACATCACAAACAACATCTGCTTCCTTATCCTTACGCTGGTAGCAGATTTGTTTTTCCCGGTCAGGCAGCAGGATATTTTTACAGTTTAATGCCATAATCTTTCCCTCCTTTCCGGAATAAAAACCTTACTGAACCAGCTCCAATCTGTGTTTTTCAATAAACATATCTTTCCAATCAAGCAGGGTATTGCCAATACGCTCGGCCAGCCAGGCCATTCCCCGGTAACCAACTAGAGGAAAATGCTGCAAATTAGCCCGATCCAGGACAGGAAAACCAACGCGAACCAGAGGTATTTTTTCTTCCCGGGCGATAAATTTTCCGTAGGTATTGCCCAGCAGTAAATCTACCTTTTCTTCCTTAATCCAGCCATGCAAAGTAAATAAATCCGCTCCATTTGCAACCCTGGCTTCAGGAGTCAGGGCCTCAACCTGCCGTTGCCAGCTGTCACTCCTGGTTCCGGTTACTACATAGGCTGGAATCAGGCCCAGGGTTTTGGCCATACCCACCAGCGCCAGGGTAAGGTCGGGATCTCCATAGATAGCCACCCGTTTACCATACCAGTGAGCATGGGCATCCAGTAACATATCCATCAACCGTCCTCTTTCCTCTTCCAATTCAGGCGGAATTGGTTTTCCTGTATATTTGGCCAGGGTCATCAAGAATAGGTCTGTATTTTCAACCCCAATCGGCACAGGTAGCACTTCTAAGGGCACTTTAAATTTTTCTTCCAGATACTCTCCAGCTAAGAGATTGGCTTCTTCTCCCAGGGCAATGGTAACCTGAGCATTGGCCATATCTTTAATGTCTTCGGTCCGGGTGCCACCGTCCTGATAAAGCTTTAATTCTCCAGTCATGGGCGCATCCAGCACACCGGACAC
This sequence comes from Carboxydocella sp. JDF658, assembly GCF_002049395.1. Classification (NCBI taxonomy): domain Bacteria; kingdom Bacillati; phylum Bacillota; class Clostridia; order Eubacteriales; family Clostridiales Family XVI. Incertae Sedis; genus Carboxydocella; species Carboxydocella sp. JDF658. Next base: position 5,740 of record NZ_BDLR01000102.1, read on the forward strand.
ATCAGGCAAGACAATAGCGTCAATGTCCATCAAGCTCAAGATGCGCTTTATTTCCCGCACATCCCCCGGGTTCACAAAGCCTGGAAGCAAATTGATTCTGGAGTTTTTTTCGCCTGGTGTGGCCAGGGCTTCTACCGCTGCTTTGATCATATTGGCAAAACCAGTGATATGACTGCCTACATAACTGGGCGTACTGGCACTGAAGATAATCAAATCTTCCGGTACTTCCCCTGTTTTCTTCAGCTCGGCAATAATTCCAGGAACATCATCCCCAATGGTTTCCGCTGAACAGGTAGTGTGCACAGCCACTACCTGCGGTCGATATATCTTAACCAGGTTTTTAATACCCTGCTTTAAGTTGGCACTTCCCCCAAAGACCACCTGGCCTTCAGAAAAGGAGCTGGTTGTACAGAGGGCCGGTTCCCGAAAATGCCTGGATAAATGCATGCGCAGATAAGAGGCACAACCCTGGGATCCGTGGCTGTGAGGCATACAGCCATGAATCCCCAGAGCCGCATAAACGGCTCCAATGGGTTGACAGGTTTTAACGGGATTAACGACTAATGCTTCCCGCTCAACAGCGTAATTGACTGCCTTCATCTTTTTCCCCTCCTGTTTACATACTTGCCCAGGGTGGAGTAATTTGTTTCCACAGGGGATTGTTAATAGCCATATCCATATCCCGGGCAAATTGGATTGCTCCTTGAAAGCCAGTATAGGGCCCGCTATAGTCGTAAGAATGGAGCTGGCGGGAAGGTATGCCCATTTTCTGGGTCACATACCGGTCCTTAATCCCGGACAAAAACAGATCAGGTTTAATTTCTTTAATTAGAAACTCAGTTTCATAGTGGTTAAGATCATCTATTACAAAGGCCCCTTCTTTCATGTGCACCATCATGCCTTCGTAATTCATCAGGTGGTCAGGTAGTTCATGTTTTTTGCGCTCAATAAACTGTTCATCAAAAGGGGGTTTATGGCCTGGTTGCAGCTTAAAGGTATAATCATCAATGGTTTTATGATAGGGATGGGGTTTGATTTCAGGAATGATTTTTCTACCCTCATAATCATCCCGGTGGGCAAACTGGTAGCCCGCCATAATAACTTCCATCCCTAAATCAGCGCAAAGCTCCTGATAATGATGAGAACGGGAACCACCGGTAAAAATCATAACCTTTTTGCCTTTTAGCCGTTGCCGGTAGTATTCCAGTTGCGGCTGAATGGCCGCCAGTTCCTCGGCTATCACTTTTTCCGTATTAGCGGTTAATTGTGGATCATCAAAAAACCTGGCCATTTCCCTTAAAGATCTAATGGTTGCTTCAATACCGATGTAGTTAACTTTCAACCAGGGCACTCCATATTTTTGCTCCATCATCTGGTTGGAATAATTGATGGAACGGTGACACATCAGGATAGATAGTTTAGCCTGATGAGCTCTGGCCAGGTCCTCGTATTTGGCATCACCGGTAAACACGCTGACTACCCGGTAGCCGATTCGCTCCAGCAAGGGCTTAATGACCCAGACATCACCCCCGATGTTATATTCACCGAAGATATTAATATCAAATGGAGTTGGATTTTCCAGTTCCTGAGTCCCTACAACCCTGGTAATCACTCCGTTATTGGCAATATGGTGGCCTGCTGACTGGCTTACGCCTTTGTACCCTTCACAGCTGAAAGCCAGCACTTTCACCCCCAGTTCCTCTTCGGCCTTTTTTGCTACGGAATGAATATCATCTCCGATTAAGCCCACAGGGCAAGTAGCATAAATCCCGATGTATTTAGGTTTAAAGATTTCATAAGCTTCCTTTATCGCCTGATAGAGCTTCTTTTCTCCACCGAAAACAATGTCCTTTTCCTGCATATCAGTGGAGAGGCAATAGTGATTGAAATAATCATAACCTTCTTCGGGAGTGGCAAAATGTCTTCTCGTGTTCCAGGTATAGAAACCGCAACCAATCGGGCCATGGGTTATATGCAAAACGTTTTTGATCGGTCCCATCACCACTCCTTTACAGCCGGCATAAGTACAGCCCCGGTTGGTCATAATGCCAGGAATAGTGGAAACATCCGCCAGAATGTGCTGGTCAGGAGCAGCCGGGTCAATTACCACCATATGTTGTTTTCTTTCCTTGGCAATTTTAGACGGATAATGTTCTAACATCTTTTCAAGGATCTGCTTGTGCCTTGCTTTTTCTATAGCCATAGTTCCACCCCTTCTCAGTTTGTTAATCCAGTAACCCGTATTCAATCAGCAATTTCTCCAGCTCATCCTGATGTAGAGGAGTAGGAATAACAAACATGTCATTTTCATCGATATTTTTTGCCAGACTGCGATACACATCAGCCTGAGGGGCTGTTGGGTCATAATCAATCACAGTCTTTTTATTGATCTCAGCCCGTTGCACTATATTGTCCCTGGGTATAAACTGAATCAGCTGTGTTCCCAGTTTTTTGCAAAAAGCTCTGATCATTTCCTCTTCGTTTTCAACTTTTCTACTGTTGCAGATAATACCACCGAGACGCACCCCGCCCTGGTGAGCATATTTACGGATACCCTTGCAAATGTTGTTGGCCGCATACATTGCCATCATTTCCCCACTGGTAACAATATAGATTTCCTTGGCCTTGCCTTCCCGAATCGGCATGGCGAAACCTCCGCAAACCACATCCCCCAGAACATCGTAGAAAACGTAGTCCAGCTCCTGTTCATAGGCATCCAGGTTCTCCAGCATATTAATGGCAGTAATAATACCCCGACCGGCACATCCCACCCCGGGTTCTGGTCCACCGGATTCCACGCACTTAATACCACCAAAACCCAGTTTCATAATATCTTCCAGCTCTACCATGCCCTCGCCTTCTTCCCGCAACACATCCAGTACCGTTCTCTGGGCCAGCCCATGTAGAATCAAACGGGTGGAATCAGCTTTGGGGTCACAGCCCACAATCATTACCTTTTTTCCTGCTTCCGCCAGAGCTGCCGTCAAATTCTGGGTGGTTGTAGACTTGCCTATCCCGCCTTTTCCATAAATAGCTATTTGTCGCATTAATATCGCCTCCTGAATTGTTAAAGTATAATTCTTCGCTCCTCTCCAACAAAAAACGGAGTCATTCGCAATTGCTTCGCGAATGACTCCGTTGCCACAGTAGGCACTTCCCTGCACCCTATTTTCATTTGTTAATGCAAAAAAGGCTTTTCAGAATCCCACCTTCTGAAAAGCCCCATCGCCTTGGAGTACTTCATCGTACTGAATTTTACAATGCTATAATACAACAGGTTGTTATTGTTGACAACAGTTTAAACAAATTTATACTGTATACTTTTCCTTCAATTTCTTGGCCAGTTCCTTTAACAACCGAAAGGCCCTGGTCACGGTGGCATCCCCATCAGCATTGATCAAACAACAGCGAGCCGGAGCCAGCCAGGCCTGTTTTACTAGTAGCTCCCGGTCTACACCGTGCTGGGCCAGATAATCCCAGTATTCCTCCAGTTTGCCGAGCAAATAAGGCAGAGCATATTGCTCCTGTTCAGCAGTCAGGGTAGGAATAATTCCCCAGGCAATAATTCCGCCCCGATCCAGAAAGGCCTTGATTTCCCCGGTATAGCGGGAGAAAATGCGGCCACAGCCCAGGGCATCCAGGGATAAAATATCCAGCTCAATCTCCCGCAGCAGAAAGGCCCAGTCCGGGTTGCCGCAGAGATGCACTCCTTTCGGCCCCTCCAGCATGGTGAGAAAACGGGCGTAATCCTCCCTCGCCCTCTCACTGGTATAGCCGGAAAAGGAACCGAAGATTATCTCCAACCCCGGCTCATCCAGCCAGACAAAAGCATTGGGATTTTTGGCCGTCAGTTCCCGGTACTGGACATTCACTTTGCGGGCCACGAAATCGAATAAGAGCTCCCGCACTTCTGGATGATAGATGATGGGCTTACGCTCCTCATCAGTGATTTTCAAGCCCATGCTGACCGGGCCAATAGCCTGGCCCCGAATAGCCTGGTAAGACTTTAAATCCCGGGCCAGAAAACGGCGGTAAACCACAGAATATTTTTCTGTCAAAGTAAAGTTATTTTCATCTTCTGTCAACAAAAGATAATTCTCCAGTTCATTATAAAAAGCTGGCAGACTGTAATTTACCCTCTGGTTCTGCTCGTCAATGCTGATGCCGGGAAAATGCTCGGTAATCTGTACATACATATCCTCATAGTAACTCACTTTAGGCAATTGCGGCCAGAACGGAATATCCAGGGACAAAGCCAGATCCAGAGCTTGTTCAATGTCGGTGTGGGGCATAATGCCCATTGCCGTTGTCGCTAAATCTCCCTTCAACACAAAAACCACCCCCACCATCATTATAACAGATAGCAGGGAATGGTCCTGTGTTTTACATCACATTACTGTTCCTTTTTGACAAAGGTGTCTTTGCCCTCGCACTGGGGACACTTTTTCGGCTTACAGCGCCCTTCCTTTTCATAACCGCACTGGGTGCACTGGAATACGGCCATCTTCGCTCACCTCCTTCTTAGAGAAAAGGATTACTGACCTTTTCTTCCCCAATGGTAGTCTGAGGCCCATGCCCGCAATATACCTCTGTCTCATCGGGCAGGGTCAGTAAACGGTTGCGGATGGACTGCAGCAGCTGGGTATAACTGCCGCCGGGAAAATCGGTGCGGCCGATACTGCCGGCAAAAAGGGTATCGCCGACGATCACAAAACCAGCCCCTTGTAAACAAATGCCTCCCGGGGTATGGCCCGGCGTATGCAGAACTTTCAACTCAATTTCCCCCAGGCGAAGGATATCCCCCTCTGCCAGGGTCCGGTCGGCTGGTTTGAGGGCCAGATTAAACCCCATCAGCAAGGATAGATTCCCGCGGCTGCTGGTCAGCATTTCCGCATCCAGGCTGTGGATTAGCACCTCGGCTCCTGTAGCTTCCCTTAACTGGTCATTGCCAGCCACATGGTCGTAATGCCCATGGGTATTAACGATATATTTCAGCTTCAACCCCTGTTTGTTCAGTTCCTGCAGAATCCGGGGGACATCCCCACCTGGATCCACAACCAGCGCTTCCCGGCTTTCCTTATCGCCGAGCAGATAACAGTTGGCTCCCAACATACCCACGGGAAACCAGGTAAAAATCATTTCCTTTTCACCCTCCTTCTTTATTAATCATAACAAAAAACAAGGCCGCTTTCAAAATTCAGCGGCCTTGTCCATTATTACACAGTTTGTGGTTCAGCATTAGGGGTATTTGGGGCTTCATTTACAGTTTGTACCCTGTTTACAGTAGTTCCGCAGGTAGGACAGTGCTGCCAGTCAGCATTCAAGCCCTTTCCGCATTTGACACAATAAGCCCGGGCCTGATTGTTTTTAAAGAATACACTCTTGTTATCTCCCTCGGTGAGATACTTTTTCAAAAAGACTACCAGTCCCACTACTAATCCAACAATCAATAAAATGGCAAATAGGTATATGGCAAAATTGAAAATCCCTGTCAGCAATCCGGTAAAATCCCCGTTTTGCAAACCAAAACCTGATGCGTTGGTCTGCATGTGATTGGCCATGCCAGTCATAACACTTGGGTCATAAGGCATATGTCCCACACTGCCGGAAATGTTGAACTGCCCGTATACCGGCATGTGCCCCATGGGCATTTGTCCCGCCGCCATTTGTTCCATTGGCATTGGCCCCATCGGCATTTGTCCCATCGACATAGGCCCCATTGCCATTTGGTCCATTGGCATTTGTCCTTGGGACATAGAACCCATCATATCCATATCCATTCCCATGTTGTCCATAGAGCCGCCAGAACCGCCCATTCCGCCCATCATCATCATCATCGTCCATTCCTCCTTTTACTTACTTCTATTTGACTTACATCATAGGCATATTGGACATACCGCTATTCATATTGGCTTTCATTTGCTCGTGTAATTGATGTAGCGTCTGCCGCATTTGCTGCATCTGCATTCTCATCATTTGCATGTTGTAGTACATAGCAGGCAACATATTATTGTAATATTCTGCTTGCCCCTGGTTCATCTGGAAGTGCTGAGGCATATTCCCCATATAGTTGTGATTGGGATAACCTTCAAATGCCTGACCCTGGTACTGAACAACTGCAGCTCCCTGTTGTCCGTGTACCATTGCCGAACCGCCATGGGCGCTACTGTCACCACCTGATATGGCCTGGATTAAATTTAAGCCCAGAATACTGAAAACCAGGCCTGCCAGGGAGACTACCGCCAATCTAAGCCACTTGTTCTCCATACTCTTCAACACCTCCTTTCTTTAATGCATTGGCATCTGGTAATAGTTATGCATTGGTCGACCATACGGCATATAATTCATATGCCCGCCTTGATTAATGAAACCCCAAGGGCCGAAAAACAGATCAAGGATAAGGTTTAAGATGATTATCGCAATGAAGGAAAACAAGGCTAATTTAAACCACTTGTTCATTGTTCTTCCCCCCCTCTTTGTTGTTTTCTATTGCCTGGCCGCAGCTGGGACAGTATTCCCATCCGGCCAATAATTCCTTACCACACTGGAAACAGTCTTTTTTCAAACTTTCTTTACACCGGGGGCAAAAACGAAATTCTTCCGTTAAGCGTTCTCCGCATTTGGGGCATACCAATTGATTCCCCTTTATTTTGTCCACAAGCAGACTGAAATCGATAGTATTAAACTCGGCCAAATACTGTTTACCCCATTCGTACAATCCTGCCAGAACCCCTACCAGAACCAGTATCCATAAAATTTTGATTGTTAAATTGATCAAACCAAATAATAATCCTCCTATAGCTACACCTGTAGCCGCTGTCCCTGGTAAATATTCCCTATACGTTCCTGGAGTTGAAGATATCTGGGAAAAAATCAACCATAATAAAAGTACCCCACCTAACACAATTACTGCATTTTTCCAGTTGGTGTTGTTTTCTTGTGGCTTACCCATCCCTGTCACCTGCCTTTCTGTAGAAAAGTCAGCAGTTCTTTACATTTGTCCTGTAGACAAATGATGAATGAAATATCCAATTGCGCCTATGATCGCCAGGGAAACGACTACAATTGCAGCAATCATTCCCTTGTTGTTCATACCATTACCTCCTTTCTTCTCTTGCTCTAGTTTAATCCTAAAACAACGTTATGGAGTTTTTATGGAGAATGGGAAAAATCTGCGAAAAAAATTTTTTCCATCTGATTAAGCTGATTCTCCATAACTTCCAACTGCCAATCCATATTCGCAATAATAGCGCCATAATTAACCGGTTGCATTACGGGCGAAAAATTACTACTGCTGCCATGATTATGATTCTCCTGTCCTGCTCCAAGAGTTTGTAATACTCCTAACGAAAATACGCTCAAAAACAAAAACGCAGCTGAAATATAGGCAAGCCGTAACCATTGTGGCTGTTGCCCTTTAGAACGACTTGTTCTTTTTCCAGTTTCTGGTTCAGCCCAGACCAGCGTCCGGTCAATTGCCTTCAATGCCAGCAACCCCAGACCAATTACCATTACCACTATCATTAAATAAACATATAGATTTCCCACCTGAGCCAGGTTATACATATCCTTCACCCCGCTAAAACCAAAGTACTAACAACAAGACCACTCCACCGGCTAAAATAGGTACAAGCAAAAATATTGCCACAGTAGTCAAAAAAGCCATCCCTTCCAGCAATGATGTTAATAGATGGTGTCCGGATAAATTCCCCATACCGTGGTCTTCTGCTCCCTGCCTTAGTAAAATAGCTGGCGTGATTTGCCCGGCATGATGGACTTTCATCATCCCTCCCATACTCAGTCCCATACCGGTCATCTGTTCCGACAGGTTTTGCCGGTTAGCAAACAAACCGGCCAAAGTTAGAAAGCCAAATAAAATCACCAGAATCCAAAAACTCGATTTTTTATCCATTCTTTCGCACCCTCCTCATCTTGAGGATGGCCCCAATAAAGGCTCCGGCAAAAATCGCCGGGAATACCAGAGCTCCGGTTTTGGTCAACAAGGCACTGACAAAACCATGATTTTCTAAAGCCCAGCCCATGAGAGAGTTATGCATGGCACTCATCATGCCATGCATCCACCTCATCGTTTGTTCCTCCGTCGGTCCTGGACTAAAAAGGGATATAATCACTCCGGTCATGACAAAAAAATAAAAAGTAGCACTAAACCAAGCTAATAATTTATACCAGCTTTTTTTTAACATTTTATCCTTCCCCCAGTTCCAGCGGTAAACCGTGGGCCTTATCGTATATGTGCCAAATTATTACCGGCACTGAAATAAGGGTTAAAAGATCATGGATTACTACTGCAAAAGCAAGAGTAACATGAGAAAAACCTTCACAAACCCAAATCAAAATTCCGCTGAAGGCAAAAAGTAATGTTGATACCAGTACGAAAATACCCATCCCTGATTTTTTTACCACCAGCCAGGCAGTACTTCCCTGATAATGACCTGATAACTTGGTTACCTCAATGAAAACGGCGACTAGAGTCAGCAGTATAAATACTGCGGCCAGAGTCCGGTGTAAATAATCGGCCCAGGCCAGTTGATAATCCATCAACCAGCCAGTTTTAGCCCCCATCAACACCAGGCCGCTAATCAGCAATAAACCGAAGACAACTGCATACAACCAGTGCAGGAGAAAATCAAGCTTAATTTCTTTCACTTGCCGCCTCACTCCCACAATAGGGACAACAATTCCAGTGGTTCCCCAATTTCTGCCCACAATTTAGACACACCCTCCTGCTGTCCACCTGCCTAACTAATTGTTGCCACAGCGGTCCAGCCTGTTCTTTCAGCAAACTGTAAAACCCGTAAATAAACATTCCTACCAGAACAAGCATTAATAACTGGATAACAACGTTAATTATCCCTGTATATTTGACCATCATCTGATTGGGACCGAAGAGCAGGGAAAAGAGTAAATCAAAAAAGATTAATCCTAGTACCAGTACCAGCAAGACCCTTATGAGCTCATTATTTTTCAGTTCACTTAGCATCAGACATCACTCTTTCCTGCCTGCGCCTGGGGCTTAAGCAGGCTGTTAATAAACCCGACCAGGGAAGCAAAAATACCGAACAGAGATAAGAACAAGATTCCATAAATTACGTATACTACTGAATTGACGTTGAGTAAGTTAGCTAAACCACCCAATCCTCCTGTATGGCTGGCGTTCTGATGTCCGCTGGCCATCTGATTGTTAGATTGGGTATTGGGTTGGGTATTGGGCTGGATATTGGGCTGGGTACCGGGATATTGATATGGCACATAGTTCTGATAAGGTTGGACCGGATAAGGATATACTGGATAGTAATAGGATTGAGGCTGTTGCGGTTGAACCAGGTAGTAATTTACTCCGGCTTGCCGGGTTTGGTTTATATCCTGAGCCATTGCTTTTTGCGCTATATCCAGCAAAGTTAACCCCTGGGCCATCTTGTAAATACCGGTATGGATTTTCTCCATATCAACCCCATCACTTTTTTTCGTCTGTCCCCCATTCTTCTCCCCGGGCAAATCTCCCGCCTGTGGCTGGCTATCATACATTTGCCCACCTAAAATCAACTCTGCTCCCTGTTTAATAATTGAATTTGCTTCCTCCATTTTTTTCAAAGTCTCTTCCGGAGCGGCGATTTCCTTAACAATAATCTTGGGGGTTTGTTCGCTGGCATCTTTTGGCTTTTCTTTCGGTATCTGTTCTTGCATCTGGTCCTGGTTCTGTTGCTGCGCTACATTATGCCCATTGGAATTACCGTGATTGAACCCTACTAAAGCTCCTCCCACTGCGACAATTACTACCAAAACAACAATTAACGACCCCAAAATCCACTTTAATACCCTCATTCTTTTTTCCTCCTTTGTTTTTATTTATTGGGTATGGTTACAATAACTTCTGTCCCCTTCCCCACCTCACTGGTAACCTGTATTTTCCCTTGATGAGCCTCTACAATAGCCTTGACAATAGCCAAACCGATACCGGCACCTCCGGTAGAACGAGCGCGGGAAGCATCTGCTCGATATAAACGGTCAAAAATATAGGGTAGATCCTTTTTAGCAATACCTATACCGTTGTCATTTACAACGATGTGGCTCAAGCCGCCCCGTTGAAACACATTAATAAAAACCTCACCACCTTCCGGAGTATATTTCAAACTATTGGTTAATAAGTTAACAACAACTTGCCCAATTTTTTCCCGGTCAGCAATGATTTCACACGGCTGCCCGCTGAAAGTCAGGGCAATCTTTTTTTTATAGAAATCCCGTTGAAAATTAGTTATAATGTTATTTACCAAACTTGACAAATCAAACTTAACTTTATTGAGTTCTATTTGTCCGGTATCGTATTTATTAAGTTTTTCCAGATCATTTACCAGACTGGTCATTCTTAAAATTTCCTCATGACAGCTGATTAACCGTTCTCTGGTTGGCTCCCAAATCCCCTCTATTAAAGCCTCTAGATGACTTTGCAAGGTTGCTAAAGGTGTTCGCAGCTCATGGGCTATATCTGCAGTTAATCGCTTATTGCTTTCCTCCTGTTCTCGCAAATCCTCTTCCAGTTGTTTTATTGCATAGGCCAATTCTTTTATTTCACTGATTTTAGTATCGATCAATTTATCGCGAAAACTTTGCCGTCTTGACGCTATCTCTTTAGCCGCTTCTACTATTGCCCCTAATTGACGGCCCATTGTTTCAGAAATTCGGGTACTGAACAATAAAACCATCAAAAAAGAAATTCCAGCTATTACTAGCAACGATTTATTCAATGAATTTAAGAAAAGGATGTCATGTTCATTTAAAAAATAAGTATCATAATAACTAATTGTTAATTTCCCAATGGACAAATTATCCGGGCCTTTAAGCGGATATTCTTTAGTAATCAACGAAGGCTTGACAGTTTTAAAATATACCCCTGCCCGTGCCTGGATCTGTTCCAGCGTCTGCCGGTATGTTTGTGGATCAATCTGTTGCGGTGACCACAGGGTCTGACCCTGGCTATCTGTTAGAGTTATTAAATAACCTTTCGCCAACATTTCCTGACCTGATTTGCTGATTTGCTCCCGATTCCATTTACCATCCCTGTAAAATTCGGTAAATTCTTTTACAATTTTAAGATGTTCCTCACTCTGCAGTTCATGGATATAATTTAAAAAATGCTCGTTGATCAGCATGTGCGTGGCAAGGGTAACCAGAAAAATTGTCACTACCGCCAATGCACCATGGGTTAACAGCATCAACCAGCGCAAACGCAGAATTATCAGCCTCCTCCTCCGAATTTATAACCAAAGCCATGCACTGTTAAAATAAACTGAGGGTGTTTGCTGTCCTTTTCAATTTTCTGTCGAAGATTTTTGATATGAGTATCAATAGCACGTTCATTACCGGTGTAATCATAACCGAAAACCCTGATTACCAATTCATCCCGGCTAAAAACCCGTTGCGGGTTTTTACACATGGTTATCAAAATCTTGTATTCACTGGGAGTTAAATTTATATGTTTCCCCTCCACTTTAACTTCATGGGTAATTGTATCAATTTCTAAATAGCCATTGGCAAAAGTCAATTTATCTGACTTTATCTGCTCAGAGTCATCTGTCCTTCTTAATATTGCTCTCACCCGGGCCATTAATTCCTGGGGGCTGAAAGGTTTGACAATATAATCGTCTGCCCCTAATTCCAAGCCATTGATTCTGGATTCTACCTGACTTTTAGCAGTTAGCATAATAATGGGAACCCCGGATTTCTTTCTTATCTCCATACAAACTTTTTCACCACTGATATCAGGCAACATTAAATCCAAAATAATCAAGTCGGGATTAAATAATTGAAACCTCTTCAACGCCTGGCTCCCATCAAAGGCACAATCTACCTTATAACCTCCTTTTTGCAGGTAAGAGGTAATAACCTCAACAATTTTTTTCTCGTCATCTACTACCAGGATTTTCTTGGGAAACGCCAAATTTATCACCTCCTGTCGTAGTTTCAATTATTTTAGTGTAGCTAATTTCTTTCTACGATAATATTCAACAACAAATTTGTGTAGATTTTATGTAAAAACCGTGAAAAATTTGCGAACTAAGTCACTTTCTCTACACAGAATCTCCACATTCGACATGTAAAATGATGTCAAAAGGAGGTAATGCTATGCACAGGATAAACAGGCGCGATTTTTTAAGATATTCCGGCTTTGCAGGATTTTCTTTGCTCACAGGAGGAATCGGAGCTATCCTTGAAGGCTGTACCATTCACTCAACCAAAACACCGAAAAGTTTTGTCACCCCTTTGATTGTTCCTGACACCGCTGGACCTCTAGCTCTTTATAAACCCGATTCTGAAAATTTTAAAATAGAAGCAGGTACAGCGAAATTAAAAATCGTCAATGAGAAAGAATCTTTATTAAATGTATATAAAATAAAACACCAGGAAAAAACTCTAATTAACCCAACAATATTGGTGCAAAAAGGCCAGGAACTCAGGGTCACCCTGGAGAACGGTCTATCCGAAGATACTATAATTCACTGGCATGGTTTAATGGTGGAAGATAAAATGGATGGTCATCCTGCTTATGCTATTAAACCTGGTGAAAGGTATGAGTATAAATTTAAAGTGAAAAATCGTGGTGGTACATACTGGTATCACCCTCATCCAGAAAACCTTACTGCAAAACAGGCATATAAAGGATTAGCGGGAATTCTACTGGTTGAAGATGAGGAGGAACTGCAGCTGCGTCAATCTCTGGAATTGGAACTGGGAAAAAACGACATACCTCTGGTAATCCAGGATAAGCGTTTTGACCAAGCAGGTAACATACTATATAACCCTGATGATATGGAAAAGATAATGGGTTTTCATGGAAACAAAGTTCTGGTAAACTTAACTTTAAATCCGCTCCTCAAAGTAGCCAAAAAATTTTATCGTTTCAGGATATTAAATGGTTCTAATGCCAGAATCTATTGTTTATCGTTGCATAGTGAACAGCGAAGGGATTTTATCCCTATCTACTTAATAGGAACTGATGGTGGTCTTCTTGATAAACCATACAAAATTAATAAATTTTTTATCTCTCCAGGGGAAAGAGCTGACATACTGGTTGATTTCACCTCATTCAATACCGGTGAGGAATTGTTTTTTAAAAGCCTGGCCTTCGACCCTATGGACAATGAAGATGCAGAAAACATGGATAATATGGGTATGCAACATGATTCATTAAAAGCAGGAGAAGAAATTAATATACTCAAAATTGTCATCCACCGGGAAACAGAAAAAACGTTTAAAATTCCCCAAAACTTATCTAGCCTAAAACCAATTAATATTAAGGATTCATTGACCAGAAAATTCAGGTTATCATTTACAGGTAAACAGTGGCAAATTAATGGTCAAACTTTTAATATATCGCAGTTTCCTGTAATTGTTAAGAAACACAGCAAAGAAATATGGGAAATTGCTAATGATAAAAAAAGCATGCCTCATCCGATGCATTTGCATGGTTTTATGTTTCAAGTTCTGCAGCGTTTGAATAGCCCGAAACAAGTACAGGACCTTGCTATTGACCAAAGTGGTCGAACCGCTATGGACCTGGGTTGGAAAGATACGGTTTTAATTTGGCCAGGGGAAACAGTAAGGATAGCCATCGACTTCACCCATGATTTCACCGGAGATCAGGTTTACCTGTTTCATTGCCATAATCTCGAACATGAAGATCTCGGCATGATGCTCAATCTAAAAGTTAAAGAATAAAAAACAAAAGCCCTCAACCCCTTCTTTCGGTACAGGTTGAGGGCGTAATTATCTTTAATTACCTCAAAGACAGTAGACTAAATTCTTCTTTTTCTACACTATCGGAATTCTTAACAAAACGTTTACTCAGTATTCTGGCATTCTTCCAGGCACCTAAAGCATTAAGCATAATGGGGTTTTCGGCAAATAGCAAAGGCACGGGCTCCAATAATTCCTTGATAATATCTTTATATAACAGCGAACCACCACCATATAAAATTAGTCCGGAAATATCCGGCAACTGGATGCCTGCAGCTGTCGCCTTGGAAATAAACTCTTCTATCAATTGTCTACCTTCCTGTTCTATGTACTGCCGACATATCTGATTGAATTCAGGTATTTCTTTGCCATAACATAGTAAATTTCCGTCACCAATAATAACACTATCTACTTTATGCCTTGGTATACTCACTTTATATTCAGTTTTTATGTAGTCTAAAATTCGGTTTGCGGGATCAATGGTCCCACGGTCAATCCCAAAAAAAGTACGCGGTTCCAGATTGTCCAGCACAGTTACGTCAGAGGTTAATGAGCCGATATCTAGCCCCAAAATCATCTTTTCCCCAAAACGGCTTGCCACTTGCTGTATAATTTCTCCTTCTTCATCATACATCAGTGCATTTAAAGCACAGAGACCTTCGGGCTGAATATCCACTTCCAATATATCAAATTCCACTTCCACTCCATTAAATATCGGATTTAAGAATTTAACTTTATGAGTTCCAAGCAAGGAATTACGCAAAATATTAATATTATCCTGTTGATTAGCAAAATATTCCTCGGTTGGTAGCATTGTGCCGAGAATTATTTCTTCTTTTATCTGCTTACAGTTGGGTTTCAGCAGCGAAACTGCAATCGCAGTCAAGAGGACAATTCTAGTTTGCAAATCTTTGGCCTTGCCCTTATGCCGGTCAGCAACAGTCCTCTCTTTTATGATACCTCTGTTAAAATTATAGGCCATTTTTCCGACGAAATATCTGCCCAGATTTTGCCCGGAGCTCAAGATTTCTACTTCCAGGAGATTTAACGGGTTACGAGTATCATCATTTACAACTCTTCTGGCATGCCAGGGAGCCGATATATTTAATATACAAAATTCCCTTTTTGTAGGCCCAATAATTTTAAATGCATCATTACCCAAATCTGCACCCACGGTTAAATAATTCTTCATCGCATCCACCCCTTAAGTTTAGTTTAGCTAAGGTAATTATACCTAATCCAAGTAAACCTATCAACATATTCTGGTTTATTTCCCATTATTCGACATTTATTCTGATAAATCGATTGGTTTCGCTTTTGACATTTACTTGCTTTGTATTTTATGATAACATCAGAA
Source organism: Carboxydocella sp. JDF658 (assembly GCF_002049395.1). Lineage (NCBI taxonomy): Bacteria > Bacillati > Bacillota > Clostridia > Eubacteriales > Clostridiales Family XVI. Incertae Sedis > Carboxydocella > Carboxydocella sp. JDF658. The sequence goes on from NZ_BDLR01000102.1 coordinate 20,849, forward strand.
TATTTTTTTCAGAGGTGAATCGTTTTGGCTGGTTCAATTGATACATGTGAAAAATGCGGGAAGCCTGTCAGAGAAGAATGGAACTACTGCCCTTTTTGTAAACATCAGCCAGTACTTACCCGCTGCCCGCATTGTCTAAAAAAAGTAAAACTGCGCTGGCAGTATTGTCCTTTTTGTCGCGCCAATATCAAGGGAAACCGCACGACTGCCACAATAAACGCAGAAGCTAATGCCTGGCTCCGAGCAATATTGGAATCCACTGTAGCCACGAAATAATGCCGGCAAAAAATTTGCCGGCATTTCCTATCTGCTTTTTTAAAATATGCGTTTACTGTCCAGCAACATGGTCACCGGGCCGTCATTGGCCAGCTCTACCAGCATTTCGGCCTGGAACTGGCCGGTAACCACTGATAACCCCTGTTCTTCCAGCAAAACCCTTACCCGCTCATAAAGGGCCAGAGCCTGTTCCGGTGGCGCCGCTTCAGTAAAACTGGGCCGCCGTCCTTTGCGGCAGTCGCCATAAAGGGTGAACTGGGACACCAGCAATACCTCTCCACCGCTATCCTTTACCGACAGGTTGAGTTTACCCTCCTGGTCGGGAAAAATGCGGAGATGGGCAATTTTCTCTGCCAGATAGCGGGCATCTTCCTCCCCATCGTCCTGCCCTACTCCTAATAACACCACCAAACCAGGTCCGATTTCCCCAATAACTTGACCGGCTACTGTTACTCGACCGTAACGGGCCCGTTGCACTACTGCCCTCATCCCTCTTCCTCCTATGCCCCTGGTGCGGTCCGCCGAATCTCATAAACATCCCGCACCTTGCGAATGCGATTGATGATATAATTTAGCTGTTCCAGCCCCTTGACCTCCAGGACCAGCTCAATGGCTGCCTGGTTATTGCGCAGGCTGCGGGCTGAAACGGAATTGGCCGAAATCTTCAGATCCGATAGCACTGCCATGACATCAGACAACAGTCCGGCCCGATCCATGGCTGCTATTTCCAGTTTGACCTGGTAATTATCAGTATATCCCTGTTCCCAGGTAACTTCAATAATTCGTTCTTTTTCCGTCTCCTGAAAATTAACCACATTATGACAGTCAGCCCGATGAACCGATACCCCTTTACCCCGGGTCACATAGCCTACGATGGGATCGCCGGGTACAGGGCTACAGCAGCGGGCCAGGCGCACCAGCAGGTTGTCCATTCCCAATACCATGATGCCCTGGTTGGCCCGGCCTCCCCCTTTCCAGGGCCTCACCACATCCTGGGCCTCCTGCAATTCACTGGCTGCGGTTTTGGGGCGCTGGGCTTTTTCCCGCTCCTCCTTGAGTTCCTTGATTTTGTTCAAAACCTGGACAGCCGTAAAAGTGCCATCCCCAACCGCAGCCAGCAAATCCTCTGGCGAGCTGACGGTAAACTTGCGGCAAATCTCCTGTATTCTCTCCTGTTTAATATCCTCCAGTTCCAGCCCCGCTTTGCGGGCCTCTTTTTCCAGCAGCTCCCGGCCGCGCAGGATATTCTCTTCCCTTTTCTCCCGCTTAAACCATTGTTTGATCCGGTTTTTGGCCTGGGGAGTCTGCACCAGCTGCAACCAGTCCCGGCTGGGAGCTGCCTGCCTGCTGGTAATAATTTCCACAATATCCCCGTTTTTTAACTTATAATCCAGGGGGACAATCTTGCCATTGACCTTGGCCCCTACACAGCGATGCCCCACATCGGTATGAATGCGATAAGCAAAATCAATGGGTATCGAACCGGCAGGCAGTTCTATTACATCCCCTTTGGGAGTAAAAACAAAAACCGATTCATCAAAAAGGTCAATTTTAAGGTTTTCAATAAACTCCTTGGCATCCCCCAGCTCCCGTTGCCACTCCAGAATCTGCCGTAGCCAGGTCAGCTTCTCATCCAGTTCTCCCGGTTCCTTGATGCCCTCCTTATAACGCCAGTGGGCCGCAATCCCGTATTCGGCAGTACGGTGCATTTCCCAGGTGCGAATTTGCACTTCCAGGGGTTCACCATTGGGCCCAATCACTGTGGTATGCAAGGACTGGTACATATTCTGCTTGGGCATGGCAATATAGTCTTTGAAACGGCCCGGCACCGGCGTCCAGAGGGTATGGACAATCCCCAGGGTGCCATAACAGTCCTTGACATTATCCACAATTACCCGCACAGCAATCAGGTCATAGATTTCCGACAGATCCTTCTGTTGTTGCCACATTTTCTTATAGATCGAATAAAAATGCTTGGGCCGCCCGGAAATTTCAGCCCCAATCCCCACTGCCGCCAGTCGTTCCGACAATTCCTTTATTACCTGATTGATCAGTGCTTCCCGTTCAGTCCGCTTTTTGGCTATCCGCTCCACCAGTTCGTAGTACATCTCCGGTTCCAGGTAGCGAAGAGAAAGGTCCTCCAGTTCCCATTTGATGCGGAAAATCCCCAGGCGGTTGGCCAGGGGAGCATAAATATCCAGGGTTTCGGCAGCGATTTCCTTTTGCTTGCGGGGTGATTGAAACTTGAGAGTGCGCATGTTGTGAAGGCGGTCAGCCAGTTTAATCAGAATTACCCGAATGTCTCTGGCCATAGCCAGCAACATTTTGCGCCAGTTTTCCGCCTGTTGTTCCTCCTTGGAGCGGTACTCAATCCGGCTCAGCTTGGTCACTCCATCTACCAGCAAAGCCACTTCATCCCCGAATTCCTGCCGGATCTCCTCCAGGGTCACCTCGGTGTCTTCTACCACATCATGCAATAAAGCAGCCGCTATGGTTACCAGATCCAATTCAAGCTGGGCCAGGATATAGGCTACTGCCAGGGGATGGGAAATGTAGGGTTCCCCTGACTGTCGTACCTGGCCAGCATGGGCTGCCGCCGCTTTTTGATAAGCTTTTTCCACCAGACTCAAATCGGCCTGGGGGTTAAAATTGCGGATTTTCCGCACCAGGTCCTGCCAGCATTTGGTTTTATCCGCCATCTCCCATCCCCTCCTTTCCTGGCAGTTACTCTGCATTTAGTACTGGACCAGGGAAAAAACCTCTTTATCCCCCAGTTGTTTGCGCCCTTCCAGATAAGTAAGTTCAATCAGGAAGGCCAGCCCTACTACCTGCCCTCCCAGTTTTTCCACCAGTTCCACCGCTGCCCGGGTAGTACCACCGGTGGCCAGCAGGTCATCAACCAGTAAAATTCTTTGACCTGGCTGAATGGCATCCAGATGGATTTCCAGGGCATCTTTACCATATTCCAGCCCGTATTCCATTTTCGCAGTTTCAGCCGGCAATTTGCCGGGTTTACGTAAAGGAACGAATCCACAGCCCAGTTCATAGGCTACCGGGGTGCCGATAACAAAGCCGCGGGCCTCCGGGCCTACTACCAGATCGATTTTTTCATCCCGGAAACGGTTGGCGATTTCCTGAACTGCAGCCCTTAGGGCCTGTCCATCTCTGAGCAGAGTAGTAATGTCCTTAAAACGAATACCCGGTTTAGGGAAATCAGGAATGATGCGAATTTTATCTTTAAAATTCACTTTAGTGCCTCCTTCAGCCAGTTTTCAAAATCATTATAATGCCAGGACCTCAGTTTTTGCAACCAGCAATCCAGCTCCTGTCGCCGCTGTTGACACTCAAGATACAAAGGCGATGCAGTCAGATCTTTTTTGCGGGCAGGCAGGGGTTTTTTGCGCAGCTGCCAGTACAGGCCCTCGCGCCGTAACTCCACCAGGTCCAGTTCGGCAAAAATCCGCCAGGCCATTTGCCAGCCAGGTGCAGGAGCCAGATCAGAATAAAATTCCGGCGTCTCCCGGTAGTAATTGGCCAGTCGTTCCCGGTCAGGCCAGTGTTCCTCTGCCAGTCTGCTCAGTTCCTCCAGCTCCCTGGTGCCATAAAGGAGCCAGAGCGGCCGCCCCGGGACCAGACTGGCCAACCAGAGAGCCAATTCCGGCGTAGCAGGCGGATCATAAAAGAGTACACCAGCCCAATCCTTTCCCTGTAATCGCTGGTCCGGCCGGGACACAAAACCGATATCTTCCAGGGAGCGATTCCGAAGCAACTGCTGCAAAAACTCCCCTTTCGCCGGGTCAGTAACATACACCAGCCAGGGCCCCCTCCCCTCCGGCAAGTTAGCCAAAAAGGCTGGCCGATCGGCACACTGACGCTGGTCATTCACCTGCCAGTTCCCCTGTCCTCCTAATGAAGGAAGCACCGGCTGCCAGAAGGGAGAGCTTTGATAGGGGTTGTCTCCCCGCCAGCTATTTTTCAGATCCTTAACCTGGGCCTGGACCAGCCGCTGCCCATTCCATTCATTTATATCAGGCACAAAAGCAATGTCCAGGCAGCCACTGCCAGCGGCAATTTCCCTTACCATATGGCCCAGTTGCCAGGCTACTGCCTGTTGTCGCTTTGCGCCTGTCCCTTCTAACCACAAACGCAGATGACTGCCTTCTCGCCCGATGGCCCGGACCTCCAGTACTCGCCCTTTGCGCAAAGCCAGGACCGGGATAGGGTTACCATAGCCATAGGGTTCTAACTGAGCCAGTTCCTGTACCAGCTCCTCCGTCACCTGTCCCCAGGCCACTTCCCCTTCAACAAGCAAGTCAGGCACCAGGTCCATTTCCGTTAGCCAGGTATTGGCCAGTTCATTCAGCTGTTCCCGCAAGCGGGGGATCTGATTCCGGTTCAGGCTTAGACCAGCAGCCATCGGGTGTCCGCCAAATTTTGTCAGCAAATCCCGGCACTGGCTCAAAGCTGAAAACAGGTTAAATCCGGGAATGCTGCGCCCCGAGCCTTTGGCTTCATCTCCCTCTAATCCCAGTAACAGTGTGGGGCGATAATATCTTTCCACCAGCCGGGAGGCAGCTATTCCCAGTACTCCATGATGCCAGTCCGTTTGAGCCAGCACCAGTACCCTGTCCCTGGCCAGGCAACCCTCCTCTTCTACCAGGCGGCAGGCAGCCTGGACAATCTGGTTTTCAATCTGCTGCCGTTCCCGGTTGGTCCGGTCCAGCAGACTGGCCATTTCCAGCGCTTCACTTCCCTTTTCTGTTATCAATAAACGCACCGCCATCTCCGCCGAACTAAGGCGCCCGGCTGCATTGAGCCGCGGCCCAATCTGAAAGGCCAGCTGTTGAGCTGTAAGTCCCACTGGCTCAATCCCCGCCACCTGGCAGAGAGCCACCAACCCCGGCCGGGGCGAGTGACGCATGCGTTCCAGACCAGCTTTTACCAGCAACCGATTCTCTCCGTGCAAAGGAACCAGATCAGCTACAGTACCGATAGCGGCCAAATCCAGCAAGGCCAGAGCCTTTTCCCCCAGCAAGGCCTGTGCTAGTTTGAAAGCAATCCCCGCACCGCATAAATCCGGCCAGGGATAATGATTATCCGGTCGTTTGGGATTGACCACCGCTTCTGCTGGCGGTAGCTCCCCCTGTAATTCATGGTGATCGGTAATGATCACTTTCATTCCCAGTTCCCTGGCCCGTACTACCTCCTGGAAAGAGGCTATCCCGCAGTCCACTGTGATCAGCAGCCTGGTGCCCTTTTGCGCCAGCTGTTCCACCGCTGCCAGATTCAACCCATATCCTTCCGTAAACCGGTTGGGCAAATAGTAGTCTACCCTCTCCCCGGCCAGAGGCTTTAAGGCCAGATAGAGCAAAGCGGTTGCTGTTACACCGTCGGCATCATAGTCACCGTAAATGGTGATTTTCTCCTGTCTCTGTAGAGCCTGTTGCAAAATCTCCAGGGCCTTTTCCAGATCAGGTAATTCCAGCGGATTGCCCAGATCGGCAATACTCCCACGCAAGAACAGGTGAGCTGAGGTTAGATCAGTTATGCCCCGGTTCAGCAGGATTCCGGCCAGCAAAGGGGAGATCCCCAGCTGCTGAGCCAGAATTCGGGCCCGGTCAGGATCGGGCCGGGCAAGACGCCAGCGTTTATGCACACTCTCCCCACCTTTATCTCAATCTTGTCTCCCTTCCAGCTCACAGTCATCACAATCAAAACAGCGGGTAGAGCCGTGGGTACAGGGCTCCACATGGATAACGGCATGGGTATTGGGCAATACCTCCTGAATCCGCTGTTCCAGATGGTCGGTAATTTCATGCACCCGGCTAATAGACCAGCTCTGAGGCACTACCAGATGCAAATCCACAAACCGCTCTGAGCCAGCTTTGCGGCTGCGCAGCTGGTGGTACTCCAGGTAATAGTCCCGGTGTTTTTCCAGAATCTCAATGATTTTGTGCTCCTCCTCTTCCGGTAAGCGCGTATCAATAATATCCACAAAGGCTTCTTTAGTCAGATCCCAGGCCGCTTTCAAAATCAGCAGGGCGACGATAATCGCGACCACAGCATCCAGCCAGGCCCAACCCGTTACAGCCATCAGCCCCAGACCGAGCAACACCCCGGCGGAAGTATAAACATCAGTACGCAGATGCCAGGCATCCGCTGCCAGGGCAACGGAATCGGTCTCCCGCGCCACCTTGAATAAATGGGCTGATATCAGCCAGTTTACTCCTGCCGAAAAGGCCATAACCAGCGCTCCCAGCCCCAGCTTTTCCACCTCACCCCCCCGGAACAGTCGGAGTACAGCTTCATAGATTATATACAGAGCAGCGGCAAAAATCAGGACCGCTTCAATAGTCCCGGAGACATTTTCCAGCTTGCCATGTCCATAGGGATGCTGTTCATCCGGGGGTTTATTGGCTTTTTTAATGGAAAAGTAGGCGATCCCAGCTGCCGCCAGGTCCAAACCACTGTGAATGGCTTCTGAAATAACGGCTACCGATCCCATCCAAAGTCCAACTGCCAGTTTTGCCAGCACCAGCAAACTATTGGACAAAACCGAAAGTCGGGCAGCCTGTAATTTGGCTAATCCGGCTCCACCGGCCATAATATCCCCTCCGATATTGCAAAATAAAAGCCGCGGGTGCCCGCTGTACCAGACCCGCAGCCATATAGGCTCACTATTATTTTACATGCTTTCAACCCTCTTATGCAAGCTATGCTTTTTTAGCATAGCGGCGCAGATCAAACCAGAGGGGGCTGGCCGTACAGATGGAGGAGTATGTCCCACTTAAAACCCCAATCAACATGGCCAGAACGAAATTGTATATGGTTTCCCCGCCAAAGACCAGCAAAGCCACCAGCACGAATACCACAGTCAGAACGGTATTGATGGTCCGGCCAAAGGTCTGATAAATACTGGAATTGATTACATCCTCTACTTCCTGATCCTTGCGGCGTTTCAAAAGATTTTCCCGAATTCGGTCAAAAATGACAATAGTATCATTTATACTGTAACCGATGATAGTCAAAATCGCTGCTACAAAGGCACTATCCACTTCCAGCTGTAACAGGGAAAATACCCCAATTACCACCAGCACATCATGAAGCAGGGCAGCAATGGCACTGAGTCCAGACCAGAATTCAAAGCGCCAGCTGATATAAATGATCATCAATACAATCGCAATCCCCAGGGCCAGCAGGGCATTGCGCAGCAATTCCTTACCGATCACCGGCCCTACCTTGTCTTCCCGGCGCAGGTTAAAGTCACCGGTCTTTTCCCTGATAGCCTTTAGCACCTCATCTCGATCCTTTTCCGCTAAAGCTACTGTCCGAATCAGAATCCGATTCCCTTCGGCAGCCTGAATCCCGGCATTGCCCAGGCCTTTTTCCTTCAGAGCTGCCCTAACCTGTTCAATGGCCGGCACTTGCTTGTATTCCAGTTCCAGCAAAGTCCCGCCGGTAAAATCTATCCCCAGATTCAATCCCTGCCAGACCAGGGATACCAGACCTGGAACGATAATCAGCAATGAAATGATATACCAGACCAGGCGAGTTTTGACAAAATGCACGCGCACGCTACTGCACCTCCTAAGCCCCGAATAGTTTGCTGTTCTTAACTCCGGCATCGGCAATCAGCCGCAACATCCAGCGGGTGAAAGAAATAGCGGTAAACATACTGGCCACAATCCCCAGGGCCAGGGTGACCGCAAACCCGCGAATGGAAGCTGTGCCCAGGAAATAGAGGACAGCAGCAGCAATCAAAGTAGTAACATTGGCATCCAGAACGGTGGTAAAGGCCCGATTAAATCCGGCCTCAATGGCCGTCCGGACGGTTTTGCCCGCCCGCAGTTCCTCCTTAATGCGTTCATAAATGATAATATTGGTATCCACCGCCATACCCAGCGAAAGGAGGAAACCGGCAATACCCGGCAGAGTCAGGGTAGCATTGAGAGCTGCCAGCAATCCTAATACCAGGAAGGCATAGACCACCAGGGCAAAATCCGCCACCAGCCCCGGTAGACGATAGAACAGAATCATAAAGACCAGAATAGCCACCAGGCCAATTTCCCCGGCCAGTATGGATTTATTGAGAGAATCCGCCCCCAGAGTGGGCCCTACTACCCGTTTTTCGACAAATTCCAGATCCAGTGGCAGCGCTCCGGCCCGCAGGAGTTTGGCAATATTCTCAGCTTCTTCCACAGTACGATTACCGGTAATGCGGGCCTGCCCATTGGTAATGGGCTCCTTTACGACCGGATTGGTCAGCAACTGCTCGTCCAGATAGATGGCAATGGGCTTGCCCACATTTTTGGTAGTAATCTCAGCAAATTTCCTGGCTCCTTCAGAAGTAAAGGTCAGGTTAATCTCCGGCTGGTTTGAATAGGGGTCTATACTGGTTTGCGCAGTTTTCAGGTCTTCGCCGGTCAAAACTGTTTTCCCGTCAGCAGTTTTAAAGCGCAAAACCGCAGTTTTACCGATCAGGCGAAT
>NZ_BDLR01000102.1:29621-43963 GCF_002049395.1 Carboxydocella sp. JDF658
GCTATACTGGTTTGCGCAGTTTTCAGGTCTTCGCCGGTCAAAACTGTTTTCCCGTCAGCAGTTTTAAAGCGCAAAACCGCAGTTTTACCGATCAGGCGAATGGCTTCCTCCGGATCCTTTAAACCGGCCAATTCTACGATAATCCGGTCCCGACCTTCTGGCTGGATTACCGGTTCCCTGACTCCGGTTTCATTGACCCGCCGGTGTAAAACCTCAATCGTCCGGGCAATAGCATCCTGAGTCACAGCAGTTTCCTTGGTAGCCTTAGCCTGTAGCACCACATGGACGCCACCCTGCAAATCCAAACCCAGGTTGATGTACTTAGTAATCAGTCCAAAGCTGCCGGCCATGACCGCACTTAACAGCAGGACTGTTACTACCAGTGTAATCAGGCTTTTCTTGCGCATGCTAGCTCATAATCCTCCTCATTCTAAGTTTCCCTGTCCATTATAGTCCTTGATGGCACAAAGTGTCAATTCTCTACAGCAATTTCACCCCATTGATAATCAACTCAAATTGGCATTTGAGAAAATCGGCGGCACGGCGACATAAAACCATGCGGGTGAGGAAAATCTCGAAATATTCCAGAACAGGACAGATTTCAGTATCAATGGTCAATTCCAGACTGATCGTCTTGTTTTCTGCATTTACTCGTAAAAAGGAGTGTTCTACCGCATAGTTTACCCGGTCATGGATATCAAAAGTGGCAAAATCCTGATTGCGTACCCGGCTGCGGTGCACATCGGATTTGTCCGCCAGGATAACAGCCGCTGCCACCGGATTAACCGGTATTCCTCGTTGTTCATCATGGTTCCCGATAGCGGCAATCACCAGAGCGATTTCCTCCGGTTCCATACCCAGTTCCCGCAAAATGGGCAGAGCCAGAGTAGCTGCCAGTTCAGCATGGTAATGGCGATTGACTACATTGCCAATATCATGAATATAGCCGGCGATAGCTGCCAGCTCACAAAGGTGCTCCTCATATCCCAAACGTTCCAGTATATTTCTGGCAATAGCCGAAACCAGATGGACATGCCGGTAGCCATGTTCAGTAAAACCCAGCACACCCAGGTGCTCATTGCCTTTACGGATAAAAGCATCGACAAGTGGATGTTTTTTTACATCTTCCAGCTTAACTGTCACGCTGCTGCCCCTCCTCCAAAAAGCTCAATGCTACTGCCAGAACCTGTTCCTCTGTCATAGCATCGGTATTTATGTACAGGTCACAGTTTTCCCGGGCATGTCTCAGCCGGTGCTTTTGCTCTTTCAGCCTTTCTTCACCCCAGGCTACCTGGCGTCGCTGTTTTATGACAGCCAGAGATGCATCAAGATAGATCAGCACATCCGGCTTGGTCAGTTGCCACATAGTGGGGCTAATAGAATGTTCCTGCGCTACGGTATGGGCATGATAGCCCCGGGCTTTCAGCCCCTGTACCAGTGTGGACTTGCCTGCCCCACAGGGCCCGGCCACCACGATCAGCCGCTCTTTTCCCATACCTATCGCCTCCTTACTGGCACTATCGGACGGGGAAGGACAAATCCAGGGTGCGCCATTCTTTTTCAGGAACTTCCCCTACAGTCAATACCACTACTGACATATCATCGGCCGGCCGGCCCTGATCCAGTTCTTCCATCTGGGTAAGCAAATGTTCGGCAATTAAAGAAGCATCAACAGGCTCATAACCCCGTAAAAAATGAAGAAAATCCTCACCATCCCAGCCCTGGCCGGTACGCTTGCCTGCCTCCCACACCCCATCAGTGAAGGCCAGTACAATCAACCCGGCTACCAGCGGCAACTCGGTTATTTCCGGTTTCATGGTCCGCTGTACTCCAATGGGAGCGACATCCCTGCCCAGAATCCGCCCTCCATCGGGGCCGCTGATCACTACCGGACAATGGCTGTTACGGGAAACCAGCAAAGAACGGGTTTGCAAATCTGCTGAAATTAAGGTCAGTTCCGCTGAAACCCGACCATGTTTAACAGCATATAAAAAGTCATGAACCGCCCGGGCCACCGCGCCATCTCGTACTCCTTCGGACAGGAGGGTAACGGCTTTGGTCACCACCAGATTGCTGGTACCTTTGGCTGCCCAGCCACTCCCCTGCCCATCAGCCATGATCACCGATAGCCCACCTTTGGCCCGTTCGACAACTTCCACACTATCCCCGCTTTCCCGGGACGCATATTTGGGCCGCTTGCGCACCGCTATGCGAACTTCCAGCACTAGCCTTCCCCTCCATTGTGAGTGATTGTCCCTTATGTTATTCGTGATTATAATAGAAAATCCTGTCTGCAATAAGCCCGAAAATACCAGAAAAAAAGGGGGATATTATTTTTATCCCCCGAACTCCGCTGTTTTTTGCATTTTTTCCGTTTTTCCCTTTTGATTCAGCCCTAATGTAAAGGCGAGAATAGTATCAATTTTGGCCATATCCTCCTCACTGAGGCTGCCAAGAAAATTAGCTGGTGTAAAATGTCGTCGACTGAGGGTGCGTATCTGCAAGCAAAGAGCAACACATTCTTTGTTGAGCCCATTTTGACCACCAGGGGTGATAGGAGCGGAAAAAAGCATATTTTTCAGGCGACTGTTAGCACTTAAAGGAATAACAGTGATGGTGGGACTGAACTTATTGGCGATTTCCCCTTGAATCACCACCACCCTATGACAACCCCGGGGTAATGTCTGTTCAACCCCTAGCGGTAACTGAAACACATCACCGCGTCTAGGTTGGAAAACTTCTTCCAGCCTTACCAATACTACCATTCCTCCTTTCCAGCCACAGATCCCAGGCTCTGCTAGCCTCCCGGTCCAGAGCTTCCCACAAGCCCAGTTTCTTCAACCACAGCCCAGTACCTGAACACCAGCTCTGCCAGATCAGCCAGGATTTTGAATGCCGAATATAATACCGCTTGGAAGGGGGGTGTTTTAAAACCAGTCTACGCCCGCGTTCTGCTGTCCAGTATTGGCCGCCAGGACCGGTAACCGGCTGAAACCAGGTCAACAGACGTCGAAACCCGCCTTTAAACCAGTTCATCACTTCGTCATATTTAGTCACTTCTCTCATCCCCCTTGAATTTTGTCGTTTAATGAAAATATCTACCGATTTCGTAATATTTCTTTGAAAATCTCTTGTTTTTATTATTAGACGCTTGACTGAATTTTCCTGCTAATTTTTTAAAATTTTTTGTTAGACCAAAAACAAAAACCCGGCTCCGAGTGAAACCGGGTTTCTCCATTTTATTCCTTTTCTTCCCCTTCTTTATAGGCAATGGCGCTTTTGAGAATTTCAATCTCCACTTTATCCGCCACTTTCAGCATGACGGTTTTTTCCTTGACCCGCATAATGGTACCACAAATACCGCCAATGGTTACCACTTTATCCTTTGGTTGCAAACTTTCCAGCAGCTGTTTCTTCTGTTTGGCCTGTTTTTGCTGGGGACGGATTAAAAGAAAATAGAAAAGCACAAAAAACAGCACCAGGGAACCAATATTCATCAATTGAGCCTGATTCAATGACTTTACCTCCCTTTTTTCATGTTGTCCAATATAATTCGCTACACTTGCGGTTATTCCTCCTAGTCGCCTTCATATTTAGCCATAAACTGGCGTTTAAATTCCACAAACCTGTCTTCCAGAATGGCCTGCCGGATTCCCTCCATCAGCCGCAGGAGGAAATAGAGGTTATGAATGGTGGCCAGCCGCAAGGCCAGAACCTCTTCTGCCTTAAAGAGGTGGCGCAAATAGGCCCGGCTGTAATTGCGGCAAGTATAGCAATCACATTCAGGGTCCAGGGGTGAAAAATCCCGGGCATAGGCGGCATTGCGAATCACCACTTTGCCTCGACTGGTCAGGCAAGTACCATTTCTGGCAATTCGGGTGGGCAATACGCAATCAAACATGTCTACTCCCAGGGCCACCCCTTCCAGTAAGCAATCGGGTGAGCCTACTCCCATCAGATAGCGGGGCTTGTCCTTGGGCAACAGGGGTACTGTATAGTCCAGCACCTCATACATCAAGGGTTTAGGCTCTCCTACCGATAATCCGCCAATGGCATAGCCGGGAAAATCAATTTCCACAATCTCCGCCGCACTTTGTTCCCGCAAATCCCGATAGGTAACCCCCTGAACTATCCCAAACAGGGCCTGATCTTCTTTATGATGAGCGGCTTTACAGCGTTTGGCCCAGCGGGTAGTGCGCTCCATCGCTGCCCTGGCATATTCATAACTGCTGGGATAAGGAGCGCATTCATCAAAGGCCATGGCAATGGTGGAACCCAGGGCCATTTCAATTTCCATCACCTTTTCCGGGCTCAGAAAATGGCTACTGCCATCCAGATGGCTTTTAAAAGTCACCCCCTCTTCTGTTATATTACGCAAAGGTCCTAAACTGAAAACCTGAAAACCCCCGCTGTCGGTCAGAATCGGGCGGTCCCAGTGCATAAACCGGTGTAATCCCCCGGCTTCTTTAATTAACTCGTGGCCGGGGCGCAGATAGAGATGGTAGGTGTTGGCTAGAATGATCTGGGCCCCAATTTCCTTGAGCTCCTCGGGCGTCATGGTTTTGACAGTTGCCTGAGTGCCTACCGGCATGAAAACCGGGGTATCAATTACCCCATGGGGGGTGTGCAGGCGTCCGACCCGGGCTTTGGTCTCCTTGCATTCCTTGATCAGTTCATAACGTACCGGCATATGTTAATCCTCCTCAAATGATCAGCATGGCATCCCCAAAACTGAAAAAGCGATACCTTTCCCTTACAGCCTCCTCATAAGCTGCCAGAATCCGTTCCCTTCCTACCAGGGCAGCTACCAGCATTAATAAGGTGGATTTGGGCAAATGGAAATTGGTAATCAGGCCATCGATCATCTTAAACTGATAACCGGGATAGATAAAAATATCAGTCCAGCCTTCCCCGGCCTGGACCTGTCCCGGAGCCACTGCCGCTGTTTCCAGCACCCGGGTGGAGGTAGTGCCTACCGCAATTACCCGCCTCCCTTCGGCTTTGGCCCGGTTTAAAACCTGAGCCGCTTCTGCAGAAAGGCGGTAGTATTCAGCATGCATCTGATGTTCCTCAATCTTCTCCACCTTTACCGGACGGAAAGTACCCAGGCCTACATGGAGCAGGACTTTGACAATTTCTATTCCCCGCTCCTGCAATTCCGCCAGCAGGCGCGGCGTAAAATGCAAGCCGGCAGTAGGAGCCGCTGCTGAACCCTCTTCCCGGGCGTATACTGTTTGATAGCGCTCCCGGTCTGGCAGCTTTTCCCGAATATAGGGAGGTAAAGGCATTTCCCCCAGCCGGTCCAGCAGTTCCTCCCAGACGCCCCGATAGACAAACCGCAGAATTCTGCCCCCTGCCGGAGTAACATCCTCCACTTCGGCTTCCAGCAAACCGTCACCAAATTGCAGCCAGGTGCCCGGTCGTGCCCTTTTGCCGGGTTTCAGCAATACTTCCCAGCGATCCTTGTCAATTCTGTGCAGTAAAACTACCTCAATTCGAGCACCAGTACCCTTTTTTTCGCCAAACAGGCGAGCCGGAATTACGCGAGTTTCATTGACGACCAGGACATCCCCGGCCCGCAAGTATTCCGGCAGTTGATAAAAGTAACGATGTTCCAGGCGCTTCTCCTGGCGAAAAAGCACCAGAAGACGCGAATGGTCCCGCGGTTCCACTGGCTGCTGGGCAATCAATTCTTCCGGTAGAAAAAAATCAAAATCACTGACACGCATTTAAACCCCTCATCCCTTTAATATACACATGGTAGATTATACCCATTAAGTCGAAAAATATCAATGAAAAAAGAAGGCAGAATAACTGCCTTCTTACTGAGACTGGTTATAATCGCCCACCAGCTGGGCACCCGTATAGTAAAATTGCAGAATCTGTTTATAGGTCTGACCGTTTTCCGCCCGGCCCTTGGCCCCGTACTGGGACATACCCAGTCCATGACCCCAGCCTTCTGAGGTAAAGGTAACGGATTGCAGCTCCTGGGTTACAGGGTCCTTGACCAGAGTCATGGATTTGGCCCGGGCTTTTAAACCAAAGGTGGTCCTAACCCTGTCGGCGTTTTTGAGGATCACTTCCAGCGAATTGCCATTTTTGTCCTTACCAGTTATGCGCAAAATTTGTATACGCTGGCCTACAGTGGTCAGTTTGTCCACTATTAAGTCAGTAACATCCCCAAAATTATAGCCTTTAAGATTAAGTTGAGTGATTAAACCCGCCTTATCATAGGTCACAGTATTTTTCGGGTCACTCCGATAATGCCAGTCATTATAATCAAAGGGGTCGACTTTACCCCGCAGGTAAGCTACTGTCGAAGACCATACCTCCTCGCTGTTTTCAGTAGCACCACCATTGCTGGAATGGAAAACAGCGTCAATAGGCTGGCCATTATAGACCAGTACCTCACCCCGGGTCTGATCCACCGCACTGCTGCTACTGCCCCTTTCTTTGTCATACCCGCCATAAACCTGGCTGGCATCAGTAGGCAGAACGTTATATTCCGCCAGCGGATTAGCTTTGATCTGCCGCAGGGCATAGGTGCGGGCCGCTACCGCCTGAGCTTTCAGGGCTTCCATATGCCAGGAAGTGGGCATTTCCGATGGTACCACCCCGTAGAGATATTCCTCCATCGGTAAAACATTGATGATATTAAATGCGGTTTCTGAGCGGGGGATTAAGCGGAAATTGCCGCGATATCTTTTGCCATTAAAACCGATTAAAGGCGGATTGTTCAACTGAGTCGACTGGCGCTGAAACTCCAGGGGCCCCACGAAGGTACCTGCAGGCGTACCATCTACTGTCAGGGCCAGGCCTTTGGCCGCCCTCGGCTTAGCCTGAGCATCCACCATGAAGTAGTCCTTTGGCAAGGCCTGCACAGTGCCTCCAGCTCCTACCCCATAAAGTCCAGTGCTATCAGCAGGCAGAGTAGTAACCGCTCCCTCACCATTTAACACATAGATGTCCCCGCCATTATCCGGGCTGACATCTACCTGTACGCCATCACTATTATTCACTGTAGCCACTACCGCCCCGGTTTTGTTATCCACCACTTGATAAGGGCCGTAGATTTTGTCAGAATAGCTGCTGGCATCAATTTTCAAGGCCACCTTGATAATCGGCTGAGCCGCTGCCAGAATCGGGGCCGGTGCAGTCAGATAGCCCAGCATCAATACGATGAGGATGAGGGTCCCGATTTTTTTCTTCATTGTTCTCTCCTCCCCCGTTCTCTTAAAAAGAAAATTCGACAGAAAAAGGGAAAGTTCCTGCTGGTAAAAAAGAAAAATACCTGTCCCAAGCGCATAATAGACCTGAGACAGGTATTTTTTCAGTTATTATCAGTCTTCTGCTGCTGTGTTTGCGTCTCTCCTGAAGTGGAAGGAGTAGCGGTTCCCCCTTCTCCCCCTAGAGAAAGGTCAATTTCAGTAATGAAAACAATCCCCTGATCCTCCGGCTGGGCGACTGCCGGCTTGGTCGGATTAGCAGGTGCAGGTTGGCTGGTCTGCGGCTTACCGGAATTAGTTGTGGCCGGTTTTACCGTTACCGCAGGTTTTTGCTCTTTGGTAGATTGCCCCTGCTGTTTAGTGCTGTTCCTGGAAACAGATTTAGTCTCTGTCTGCACCCTGGCTTCGGATTTTACCGTTTGCTGCTTCTCGCCTTTAGCCACAGCAGTCGTAGCAGGTTTTACCGTTTCCTGTTCCTGCCGGTTTTTCTTTTCCTCAATATTCTGGGCCAGCTTACCTAAGGACAATCCCTGGCCGGCAGCAATCTGTACTGCCTGGGGCACTGTAACCACCGTCTTCAGAGCCACCTGCAGTTGCTGGCGCTCCAGAAACTGTTTGGTCTGCTGCCTTAAAAGAGTTGCAATCTGGGCTGCCTTAGCCTCGCCCTGACGGGAAGCCACCGCCAGGATAATCTGGGGCGAACCGCTTTTACCCAAATATCCCGCCGCTTCTGCTGCCCTGGTCAGGCGATTGACCGCTTCTGCTGCCGCCAGACCATGAATGGGCGTACTGGCCAGCAGCTCTTTAGCCTCCTGGTTCAATCCTTGTTCTTCCACTACCCGGTTCTGGTCATCCAGCCCCAGCTGAAAGCTGGGATTGATGTCCAGAGAAAGGTAAGTAACTACAGGGCCCAGGTTCGGTTGATTCCACTGCTGCCAGAAAGGCAGAAGAGCCAGTACCAGAAAGACAGCTGCCACCGCCCCCAGCCAGTGTCGCCAGGAGGTGAAAACTGCCACTTTTTCTGGCCCTAATTCAATTTCCTCACCAATCTCCACCGGTTTATGCAGGCGAATAGTGCGGAATTCGCCACCGGGGCCGAGGACAATGGCCTGCTTACCCTCGATTTCCAGCACTACGCCTTTGCTCTTTTTCATCGCAGGTCACCACTTTCCTCACTGCACATATTCTTTCAGATAGGAAAAATCATAAATCAAAATGAGGGCGATGGCTATTATGTACTTGCGTTGCCGTTCCAGAGTCTTGCGGCTGACCTCTACCAGCTCTGTCAACTCTTTCAAGGGCAATTCGCCCCGATTGAGCAGGTGCTGACGCAGTTCCGGCCGCTCTGCCACCAGCCGAGCAGCAGCCAGGGCATTGGCTCTGGCATCGGCGTGTTTGGGACAAATTTCCGGCAGTTCCCGGAAACTGATCTGAAAGCGGGCCAGCAACTTGCTGTAGGCTACAATCTCCTCCCGGCGTTCCAGGCGTTCCTGTTCCAGCTGATGCTGTAGCATCGCCTGGTGCATGGTCATGCGTTCAGCTACTACCAGGCCATCTTCCTCTTCCTGGCCCAGACCCGACAGAGGGATTACCTTATTCCCGCGCTGTTCTTTGCGGTAATAGTCAATTAACCGCCGTTTAATTACTGTTTCAGCAAAGGCAAGAAAGCTACCGCTCTTCTGGGGGTCATAACTGTTAATGGCCTCATCAAAGGCCATTAAGCCGATACTGATTTCCTCATCCTGGCCCTGTTGTACAAACCGTCCGCTTCTTTGCGAAAGCACTCGCAAAATGAAGGGTTTAAACTGGCGGATGAGTTCCTCCCGTGCCCCGTGCTCTCCTCGTTGCGCCTGGGCTAACAGCTCCAGATGCCGGGGAGATTCCTGGACCTCCATATGGGGTTCGGTTCGACCCATGCCTTTCACCCCTCATCAAATAGATTCGCTCTATCCCCTCTTTTTACGGGGGTACTAACGCCGAAAAAGCAAATTTAACAAAAGAGTAAGAATTATGCTGATCACAATGCTGGTAGCAAGAGGAAAGTAAAAGGTAAAATTCCCTTTCTGAATATAGATATCCCCTGGCAAACGGCCAGCAGGCAGAATTTTCTCCATTAACCAGATTAACAGGCCCGCTCCCACCAGAAACAGACCTGTTCCCATCAGCCATTTACCCATACCTATACCTCCACTCCCAAATGGCGATAGGCCAGCTGGGTGGCCACGCGACCCCTGGGGGTGCGCTGGATGAAACCCAGCTGTAACAGGAAAGGTTCATAAACATCTTCGATAGTAGTGGCCTCTTCCCCGGTAGAAGCGGCCAGGGTGTCCAGCCCTACCGGGCCGCCCCCAAATTTGAGAATAATGGTTTCCAGCAAGCGGCGATCTGTCTGGTCCAGGCCCAGCTCATCCACTGCCAGCAAATCCAGGGCCTGGGCCGCTACCTCCCCGGTAATCCTCCCCTGAGCTCTAACCTGGGCATAGTCCCGTACCCGTTTCAACAATCGGTTGGCAATGCGGGGGGTGCCCCGGCAACGGCCAGCAATTTCCCGCGCTCCCTCAATGGTAATGGGGATTTGCAAAATCCCGGCCGCCCGCACCACAATGGCGGTCAGTTCGTCTTGTTCATAGTAATCCAGGCGGCAGATTACCCCGAACCGATCCCGCAACGGGGCACTTAAAGCCCCGGCTCGTGTAGTCGCTCCTACCAGGGTAAAGGGCGGCAAATCCAGACGCAGGGAACGGGCACTGGGACCCTTGCCGATAACAATATCCAGAGCAAAATCCTCCATGGCGGCATAAAGCACTTCCTCCACACTGCGGCTGAGACGATGAATCTCATCGATAAACAGAATATCCCGGGCCTGCAAATTGGTGAGCAAAGCCGCCAGATCTCCAGGACGCTCAATGGCAGGCCCGGAAGTAATGCGCAAATTCACTCCCATTTCATTGGCAATCACCGTAGCCAGGGTGGTTTTACCCAGGCCGGGAGGGCCATAAAGCAACACATGGTCCAGAGCTTCCCTTCGGGCTCTGGCTGCTTCGATGAAAATTTGCAAGTGTTCCTTGACCCTGGTTTGGCCGATATATTCCTTCAGGCGGCGGGGCCTTAGACTTAAATCCCATTCAGCCTCTTCCCCCATTTGAGGTGAGAGCAGTCTTTCTTCCATTCCTCAGGCCTGGTTCAAAAAACTTGACTGTTTTTATTTTTTAGTCAAGTCGGCCCCCAGACCAGGCTTTCGCCTCCTTCCGAATACTTGATTTGGCCCCGCAGGGCAGGGCGACAGGGGACCTCGGCCCGGGAGTTCCACCCGGACGGGAGTACTGCACCGGTTTATGCTGACCTCCCGGTGGGAGTATAACTCCGCCTCCCGCGTCCTGTTAGGACGCCTACCGGTTTCTCCGACACCGGCTAACGGGGTCACCGTACGGACAGGGCCAATAACTTCAGGTCAGGCCAGACGGAGTTATACGCCTCCTGTTCACACGGAGCAAGCCCGTTATGCACAGAAAGCCTCTCCTCCAACCGCCTCAAGCAGGCCCTGACCCCACGGGTCATCCCTTTTCCTTCCCCAGGTCTATCAGGATTAACCTTCCGGGTCAGGTTTTGCTTGATTTGCGATACCAGTTGCCTGAGTTCTATAGTCACCCGTTCTTTTCCCAGGCCCGAAGCCTGTTCGGGTGTACACCTAATCTCTTTGCTTCTTCTCCAGTGGATAATAGTTCCATACTTTTAATGTTGTAAAACAGTTAAATACAATCAATTATAGTATAGTTTTGAAGCTGCTGCATACCTCCTATCCGGTTGCCAGATAAGCCAGTGCTTTTTTCAGAATCTCCTCAATGGGCAGATCCCCGGGCTCTTCAGTCAACACTGCCGCCACCGCCTGCCGGGCTTCCTGCGGCTGATAGCCCAGGGCCTCTAAGGCCAGAATCGCATCAGCAGTCGCTTCCATTTCCCCTTCTCTTCCTGTCGGCAGTTCCATATTAGCAGGCAGGGTCAGGTCTTCTCCCATCAGCTTTTTCAAGCGATCTTTCAACTCCAGCACCATTCTTTTGGCTGTTTTAGGACCAATCCCCGGTACAGAAGTTAGGGCCTTGACGTTTTCCTCCATTACTGCCAGACAGAGACCTTCCTGTCCTAATACCCCCAGGCAGGCCATTGCTCCCCGGGGACCAATACCTGCCACAGTTTGCAGTAACTCAAATAAATCCCGTTCCCCGGCTTTGGTAAAACCATAGAGGGACCAGCCTTCTTCCCGGACTTGCAGGGAGGTATGCAATAATGCTTCTTCCCCGATTTCCGGCAGAGCCCCCGCTGTCCGGGCATGAATATATACTTTATATCCTACGCCGTTTACATCCAAAAGGCAACTGTCCAGCTGGTTGGCTACCAGCTTCCCCCGTAGAAAAGCAATCATGACATCCTCCCCAGAAGCGAATAATTGGAATGAGCATGACAGATAGCCAGGGCCAGAGCATCGGCCACATCATCGGGTTTGGGCACCCCGGGCAAATTTAAAATAGCCTTCACCATGGCCTGGACCTGCTGTTTTTCCGCCCGCCCGTATCCTACCACTGCTTGCTTTACCTGCAGGGGAGTATATTCAAAAACCGGCAGCTCCGCCTGGGCACAGGCCAGCAGCACCGCCCCCCGGGCTTGCCCTACCGCCAGAGCAGTAGTGGTATTGCGGTTAAAAAACAATTCCTCTACAGCAACCTGGTCCGGTTGGAACTCCCGGATCAGAGCAGTGATTTCCTGGTGAATGACCAGCAATCTCCGGGGCAAATCCAGCTCCGGGGTGGTGCGAATACAGCTATAAGCCAGAGGGCGAAAACGGTTACCCAGGTACTCCACCACCCCGTAACCAGTGATGGCTGTCCCCGGGTCTACTCCCAAAATAATCATGCCGCTGCTTCCTCTCCAAACATAGTACAAATATAATATATTCGTCAGCGAATATTCGTTCTCCTGCTGCTTCTCAAAAAATTCCCAGAATCTCGCGGCCAGCCCCTAGTGCCTGCCAGTTCAACTGGTATGCCAGAGAAATTTCCGTATGAGCGGCAAAGCCGCAGAGGGCACAGGAAGGACCGCTAGTCCGATTGAGCAGGTAACAGCCCTGGCGATAGGTGCCGTCCGGGTCCACGTTGGCAATCATCCAGCTTTCACACTGCCAGCGGTTATCCTTAAGAGCCTCCAGGGCTGCCAGACTATCGGCTACCGGATAACCGGCCTGTTTTAAATTCTGCAATTCTGTCAGCACCCAGCGCCGCTCCTCCCAGCTGCAAAGCATATCTTCGCTTTCGGGATAAGGATAAAAAAACTGGATGGTAATCCCCTGCACTTTTCCGGCCAGCAGTTTGACCAGCTCCGGTATTTCCCGCACATTGTAGCGGTGAATAGTGATGTTGGCCAACACCCGGCTGCAGGCTGCCCTGATATGATCCATAATCCGGTCAAAACTCTTCCCTCGCCAGCAGTCATGGGTATCCGGCAGGCCATCGATACTGACCCAGTAGATGTCGGCCGGATAAATTAAAAGCTGTAAACCATTGGTAGTTACACCAACAGTGTAAAAATATTTTTTTGCCAGTTCAATTACATCCGCCAGGGTCTTTTTTCCATCCCGCCAGAGGGTTGGCTCCCCACCTTCCAGAATCAATAGCCTGATCCCTTCCTGCCGTAAAAAAGGAAAAAGATTCTGCAGCTGCCGCCAGCTCAGTTCTGGTCCCGGTCTGCGCCAGTAAGGACACTGGCGGCAGCGCAAAGAACAGCGGTGGGTTAGTTTAACCCCGGCTAAAATGGGTTGCTTGCGCTGTGAAAATTTGCTGACCAGATAATACCTGGCCAGATAGAATAAACGCCCGAGTTGCACTGTTTTACCCCTTTGCTCCCCTGTTATATTTCGATAATTTCCATCTCCATGGTTAACAGATTGATGGTCAGTAACCGTTGACTCAAAGATTCACCGGTCCTCAACAGGATTTTGGCCACTTCGGCCACTTCCAGGCTGGCTACCACCGCCGGTGTAAAAGCAGGGTTGCCCAGCTTTTTTTCTACTCCCTTGCTTTCAGCTCTTCGCCGGTAAATGCGTTCTACGGTTTCCTCCCCGGGAAACTGGGTAGTTACCTGGCCAAACCAGCCGCCAATTGCCCCGTGAACCAGGGGTAACTGCAACTCCCGGCAGACTGCCGCCAGTTCCAGGCGAGTATCAATATTGTCCAGGGCATCTACTACTACCTGGGCCCCTGCCAGCAGTTCCCTGCCATTGGCCTGGGAAAAGGCTTTTTGCTGCGGCACAACCGTTACAGCCGGGTTAATGCGGGCCAATCTTTCCGCCGCTACCATGACTTTGGGTCGCCCCAGGTCAGCCGGGGTAGACAGCAACTGGCGATTGAGATTGTGTTCCTCAAACCCATCGGGATCAATAGCATAGATCCGTCCCACCCCCAGGCGGGCCAGCTCTTCCAGAATATAGCCCCCTAAGCCCCCGCATCCAATTACAGCTACCGTGCTGCGTAACAAGGTCAGCTGGTCGGCCAGGGAAATGGTCTGCCGGTTACGTTGATAGCGGGCCGGCAGAAAACCAGCTTCCAGCGCCGCTTCTTCCACCTGGGCCAGGGTTAATTGAAAACGCTCGGCAGCCTCTACCTGGGCTGACCAGGGCAGTAAATCTCCCTGACAGTGCTGAGCCAGAAATGCTCTCAGGTCCATATTAGCCACCTCCTACCGGTGGGAACAGAGACAGCGTATCCCCATCTGTCAGCTGATGCTCCAGTTCTACATCCCGGCCATTGACCAGGATCAGGGCCAGCTCCTCCTCCGGAATGCCCAGTTCCTCCACAATTCGCCCTACCGTGGTTCCCTCCGGATACTCCCGGGTCTCCACCTTAAAGCGTCCGGTGCGTAAAGTCGCAAACAATTTTACCGTTACCTTCATCTGCCATCACCCTTTTCTTTTTATTATACCATAGAGAAAAGAGGACTTCCCAGTCCGGGAAGCCCTCTTTCTCTCTTTATAACCCCAGTTCCTGTCTCCTGGCCGCTGTTGGCACTCCGTTTTCATCCCAGCCCCGCACCTGGTAATAAACAGGCAGCAATTCTGCCAGCCGGTGC
>NZ_BDLR01000103.1:0-3251 GCF_002049395.1 Carboxydocella sp. JDF658
CCGACGCATTCCCCCCGCCTGCAACTGGGTTGCTACCTGCCAGGCCCGTTGCCGCTGTCGGTGACAGACCTTCAGTTCCTGGCAAAGCTGGCTAATCCGTTCCAGGAGCGCAATGCGCAGCATCACCGCCAGAGCCCACAATTCCGTCATGGCCAGAACCTGCCGCTGCTGATAGGCCCCGATAAAGCTGAGGATTTTGCCTTCATCCAGATTGCCATCAGTATGTTCCACCAGCTCCCTGGCCAGCCCATATACCCGGGGTAATCCTGCCATCTCCTTATTCTCCAGCAAAGGTAAGCGCAAGTGAGGTTTGCGGGTCAGGGTGTGCTGGATATCCTTGACCTGTTCCTCCAGTAAGTAGAAATTATCCAGCAACCACTCCGCCGTTGGTGGCAGGGGCTGCTCCCGGTCCAGCTCTCTATCCAGAGTCTGATAAACCTCAAGTATGGTCTGGTAATGCCGTTTCACCCCGGCCAACAGGGCCCGCGGGAAACGAGCTTTTTTGCCGATTACATGCTGTTGGGCTAATTCCAGCGCATGTTGCTCTATCTCTCTGGGGCTAAGCAAGTTTCTTTCTCCATTCATGCAGCACTCACCATTTCGCCAAAATTTTTCACATACCTAGTTTGCCCCATTTTGCGCAGTTTAGCCATCTGGCTAAAAAAGGTAATAAAAAAGACACCCCTTACCAGGGCGTCTAAAACTTTAGCTAGGACTCCTTATTAATTATTTCTTCTGTATATTTCAATCCCTTCCCTTTCAATATTTTGCCTCAGTTTTTCATTGGTAACGCTGGCCATATCAATCACATTAATTTTATATATTTCAGCAGCATTATCAAGATCAGCAAAAAATCCCGGATAGGGTTTACCGTCCATATATATTGCAATATCTATATCGGAGTTATACCGGAAATCACCTCTCGCCCTGGACCCAAAAATAACAGCTTTTTGTACTACCTTGCACATATCTATTACTGAAACAATTTTTTCAATAATCCTCTGTTCCAGGCCGAATTTCATTGTTCCATCTCCTTGCTGATAATTTCTTTAAGTTTGGACAATTCTCTGAAGTACTTGTTTCTTATTCTTTCAAAAATACGTCTGGCTTCAGTTTCATCATAGGTATGGGATGTCAGATTTCTGTCATCAATCATCTCCAACCAGATATCGCCGTCTACTATCAAACCTGCTGCAAAAGCCTCCTTAAAGGCCTCCCTGGGTGTTCTGACCTCAGCTATACCAGTATAGGCCAAATATGCTTTCAATAATTTCCAGGACAACTCATAAGTAAATTCAAACCTCTGAATTACGCCATCCAGAACAATATCATCGTTTTCATCTCTGGCCAGCGATTCCCGCAACCTTTCTACTGCTCTTGTGTAATTATGTAATTTTTCCTTCACTTTACCTTTATCCATAAAAATCCCCCCAGAAATTTACTGACATTAGTCCCTCGGGTCATATTCTGCAAAAAGCGGGCTTTTCCTGCTTATTTTAACCTGAATTAAACTTTTTGTGCACGTGTTAGCCAATAGAATTTATGTCCTCTATTTTTTGCTAAAATTATGCAACCCATTTAATCGACACGTTTCCATTGTTTCCAATAATTTCCTAAACATAGAAAAAGTCCAGATTACCGCCAGAACCGCCTTGGCCCTGGTTTTCATACAATCAATTATAGTATAGTTTTCTGAAGCTGCTGCTTACCTCCCCAAAATGCAACACTCCATTCTCCAGACAGATTCCCAAATCCAGTTTACGCCTGACTCCGCTGAACTCTACTATAATAACGGTGCGCCCATTATTATTTTCTTCTACCTCGACCACTATGCCTTTGCCAAATTTATTATGATAAACCACCGCCCCATGCATGTTATGACTGGCGAATTCCCTACCGATACAGGCCAGCACTTCCTCCACGAACAGCGAAGGCGGGACTACAGCCCCATTTTTTCTTAGCGGGGTAATCAGGTAGAGATATTCACGGGCCCGGGTCAGTTTTGTTCCAGCTTATAAATTCGGCAACCCGGCAGTTGCCGTTCCATCTCCAGGATATATCCGGGTTCTGCTCCCCGGAAGCCATAAATGGACTGATCATCATCAGCAACGATGAAGAGGTTGTTTCCGGGTTGAATGAGCAATTTCAGGATTTCGAACTGAATTTTCGAGAGGTCCTGGCCCTCATCCACCTGGATATAGGGGTACTGGTTGCGGTAAAAGTTGAGAATGTCAGGATAACGTTTTAGAATCGCATAGGCATAGGTAAGCATATCATCAAAGTCCATATAGAAATTGGACTTTTTGTATTCTTCATAAGTACGGTAAAGGCCCTCAAAATTGGGGGTACTAAAATTAATACCGCTCAGGCTGGTGAGCATTTTGTTCTTCACCAGCCCGATTTCGTTGATCAGGTTTTCCAGCTCTTCATCGCCGGGGTTAGTGCCATTCAGTTCCCGGTAGAGCTTGCGCAGGATATTGCGCTTGTTTTCAACTGCCTGTTCATCCCCTTCGATGCGTTTGAGCCGTTTCCCTTTCAGGTTTTCGTAGTCCCTGACCACCTGGTTGCCAAAACTGTGCAGAGTGGAAAACTGGACCTGGTAGCCTATTTCACTGCCAGAAAAGCGGCGAAAACGCTGTTCCATTTCCAGTTTGGCGGCCCGGTTGAAGGTGAGGGTCAGGATATTGGCCGGAGATACGCCCAGTTCCCGGATGAGGAAAGCAATTCTAACGGTGATGACAGTGGTTTTGCCGGAACCGGGCCCGGCCAGAACCAGGGCCGGGCCCCTGCCATGAGTGGCAGCTTGTTGTTGCTGGTGATTGAGGTTGACTTCAAAAAAGTGCACAGTGGTCACTCCAAAAATAATTTAGTTGTCAAAAGTTGTAATTTTTAATAAACTAATCCCGAACAGAGTTATTGCTCCAGATAAATAAAAACCTACTAACAGAATATCTGCAATACCTTGCCACTTTCCGCTAGCAGTAAGAGGAATTACTGCCGTTTTGAAGAGATAGAGAAAAATTCCCATAAGCCCGTTTTGTGGTGATTACACTAATGTGCAAATCTTTGGCCAGCTGCCGGATCGAGAGGAGAAGCCTGTTTATATTCTATTAGAATTATCGTATCATAAAAGTAGAATATTCTACTAGGGGGCCAATTAAATGATTATAAGATCATCTACAATGCTTCGTAATAAATATAATACCATTTCCCAGCTTGCCCATGAAAAAGCAGAACCTATATACATCACA
>NZ_BDLR01000104.1:0-4816 GCF_002049395.1 Carboxydocella sp. JDF658
TATCTCATTGAAACAATCCGATAAGTACAAGAACGCCAATTTCAAGCACTTTATGGAGCTTCTGGAGGAGCACGAGGGAATAGCCATAAGTTATTCCTGTTTAACTACAATTGCCAAAGCCAGGTTAGGTTCTTAGCAGGGGGTGACATTTTGTGACGATAATTAACCCTATTTCGGGGTGACATTTTCACAAGTTATTGACATAAAATCTGAGACATTGATTGTTGGTGTAGACATTGGCAGTGAAATTCATTATGCTAGAGCCTTTGACGGCCGTGGAGTTGAGTTAGGGCGTTTACAAACCTTCCATAATAGCGCTGAAGGGTTTAAAAAGTTTGAGCAGTGGCTGGATGACCTACAGAAAAAACATGGGAAGACTGAAGTAATAGTAGGTATGGAACCAACAGGCCATTACTGGTTTACCTTCGGCTTTTACTTAAAGAACAAACAAATAAAAATAGCTATTGTCAATCCATTCCATGTCAAAAGAGCAAAGGAACTGGATGATAACAGTCCAAGCAAAAATGACCGGAAAGATCCTAAAACCATCGCAATGTTAGTATAAAGATGGCCGTTATTCTGAGCCATACCTTCCGGAAGGAATATATAACGAGTTAAGGGTTGCCATGGAAGCCCGCAGCCGCCAAAATAGACGGCTAAATGAAATCAGCAACAGGATACAGCGCTGGTTGAATATTTACTTTCCGGAATTCACACAGGTATTTAAGGATTGGACCGGCAAGGCTGCAATATTGACGTTAAAGGCGTTTCCTACGCCACAGAAGGTACTCGAAGCTGGCGTAGAAGGTATAATAGCCTGCTGGAAAACGGAAATTAAGCGGGCTGTAGGACCCAAACATGCAGTAAGACTGGTTGAAGCAGCCAAACAGTCAATAGGAGTAACGGAAGGGCTACGGGCTGCTACCAGTGAGTTAAAAAATCTATTGGAAGAGTATGAAATGATAAGCCGTCAAATGGAAGAAACGATGGGACTTGTGGAAGAGTTACTGGCACAGGTGCCAAATGCCCAGGCACTGCTACAAATTAAAGGCATAGGCGTGGTAGCAGTAGCCAGCTTTGTAGCCGAAGTAGGGGATGTAAAAAGATTCAGCCATCCACGGCAAATACAAAAATTAGCAGGGCTAAATTTAAAAGAAAACAGCTCAGGTAAGCATAAAGGGAAAACAACCATAAGCAAACGAGGACGCAAAGAATTGCGACGAGAGCTATTTAAAGCAGTTATGCCGTTACTTGCCAGGAACGATGAATTTCGCAAACTGCATCAGTACTACACTACCAGGAAAGAAAACCGGTTGAAAAAGATGCAATCGTTAATAGCCCTGTGCTGTAAATTAATCCGAGTATTTTATGCCCTGCTAAGCAAAGGAACAGCTTATGACCCGGAAAAAATGATGAGTGATATTAAACGGCCGATGATGGCGGCAGCGTAAAAACGCCCACCGCAAGAGGCCATTATACACCGCGCTCCTTTTCGCCTGTCAAGGGCGAGCGGAGCCGCTGCGCGGCCCTTGACAGGCTCAAGGCCGCGGCGTCAGGGGCAGTCAGGCGGTGTGCGGAAAGGAATGATTCTGTTTTTCTTGCTTAATCAATAAGGATTAGCACTTTGACAACCAGGAGTCGGGATAGTCAGGCTAACATCCATTCGGGCTAAGACCCTGTAAAGGAGCATTTCTGACATTCCACCTCCAGAGCAGGCAGAACGAAGGAATTTAGGGCAAAGACCCTGTGAGACATGGGAGGGTTGCCACTGGAGAATATGTGGAATCCCACCGACCAGATATTGTAAAACGTATAAGCGGTCTGGTTGTAGTTACCCATATTCATCCAAAATTATGCACTGCCGTTATAATCAGCCAAATGGTTGATTGTTGTCAAAGTGAAATTCTGAGATTAAGCGAGAAAAACGGAGAAATTTAAATCTTATTGAGGGAGAGGAGTAACTGAAGTCGTTGCTACCAGGGAGTTACAAAAATGTTGGAAGAGTATAAATTGCAAAAGCGTCAAATGGAAGAAACAATGAAAGTTATAGAAGAGTTATTAGCGTGAATTTGCAAATTAATCCAGAGTCTATTTTTCAAAATATAATAGCATAGAAGGTAGTTGTAATCTGTAGTATTGTAATTTATTGATTCCTCACTATTTTGTGTGGGTAGAAACCAACATCTTGAGCAGTTAACCTGACTACCACAACGTAGAGTACCATAAAAAATAACTTGAATAAAAACTAATGAATAGAATTTTTGTTTGTTATTAGCAAAGTGCAATATAATATAAAACGAGAAAAAGTAAAAATTAAAGGTTCATTGAGGAGGCAGTAAAAAATGTGTTTTTTTAAAAAAAATAGCATTTTTTTCTTAATAGTACTAATCTTACTAAGCTTTATTACTGGTTGTAATGAAATCGAAAATAACAAAAGAAAACCGGTTACTGGTAATAGAACGGTTAAAAACAAAGTATATAAAACTAATAAATCGAAAAGTTCAGAACTAAAAGACTTAGAAAAAGACTTAAAAGAGATGGCGACAAAATACATAGTGGCTAAGTATAAAGGTGATGAAAAGACCTTACTTAAAATTACTAAAGGAGATGCTTATAAAGAAGTTGTAAGTGGAGAACTGAAGCTTTTCAAGGAACATAAATTTGAAAAAATAGTTTCTTATAAATTCCTAAAAAGCAATATAAAAGAAGAGCAAGAAATTATAGTAGCCGTGTCTTCTGTTTCACCTGGTGCTCCAACTTCAACAATATATTATGAGCACATTTGTTTCCAAAAAATAGGTGATAAATGGTTTATAACCAAAGTTTTAAGGGATGCATGAAAAAAAGGCAGGCTAATCCCAAAAGATTGGACACATACCCAGAAATTCTAAAGTTTGAAAATGTTTAAGTTTTTGTAAGTGGTAAATGTACCATTAAGGAGATGATTATTTATGCAAAACACTGAAAACAAGACTGCAAAAGAGTATGTCCATCAATGTTAGAACTTTAGCCTGAGGGAAATTAAATTTCGATAGTAACAATGGATATGGATACCTGAAACTAAATTGGATTTAGAACAGTTAACATTTAGAGTTGATATGAGCTATAGACAAGTAGTAGGTTATAGGAAAAACAAGGGACAATGGGATGCACAACCAATTTATGCGCTAACTTACTGGTATTGTGATTGGCATAATTATACAAGCTATTGTGGTTTTAATAGCTCAAAAGATTGGGCGAGAATGTTTAAGGTTTTGTGTAGTGCGGCCGGGCAAGGTCGCTAATTCTAGTGGGTGTAAATACCATTGAGGTAATTTCTAACCAACAGCCCTGTAGTGAGTTCTTGAAGACTGTCAGGCAACTGAGAGTTTTAAGCGTAGAACAGCAAAATAGCGGGCCAAAAGCAAAAGCTGAAGTGATTGAGCCTCGAAATACCAGATGAGGAAAGCCCGATGTGATTAAACATGCAGAAAGCAAAATTAGCGTAGACTTTTTATGCAAGAGGAAATTCCCCCAAATCGCAAAGATTTTTCCCAAGGCATCGTTGGGGAATTTTTTTTAACCCAACTATTGCTTACTTTATTTGGCTATTTAGCTGGTAGTTTTTACACTACATGTCCTTTTCATTAAATTCGTAATGCAAATTTATTTTCAATTAATGCTTTTAACCATTAAACAGGCTATGCTTAGGTTACTTAGTGAGGATTTTTCTTTTGCAACTTTGTCCATTTTAATTATCAAAAAAATTTTTGTTATTTCTTGATACCTTCCATTCTGCTTTTTTAAGCAGGATTTTTTCTTTTTAGAGGAATTTTTTGAAATATGCCGAATAAGAAACAAAAAATGGCTAAAGGAGAAGATAAATGCTTTCTAAAGTTCATACCGTTGCCTTAAACGGCATTAATGGCGAAATTGTGGTGGTGGAGGTGGACATTAACCGCGGGCTTCCGAGGATGAAGGTAGTGGGCCTTCCCGATACGGCGGTCAAGGAAGCCCGGGAGCGGGTAAAGTCGGCGATAAAAAATTCGGGATTTGATTTTCCCATCGCCAGGATAATTATAAACCTTGCCCCCGCCGACCTTAAAAAAGAAGGCTCCCACTTTGATTTACCGATAGCTTTGGGGATTTTGGCGGCGAGCGAACAGTTAAATGCTGACCTTTCTGAGTATATCTTTTTAGGGGAACTATCCTTGGAAGGTCAGGTGCGGGAGGTTGATGGAGTCCTACCTTCGGTATTAGCGGTGCGGGGTAGGGTACCGAAAGCGGTGGTGCCATATAACAACCGTACCGAAGGAGCATTGGTGTCCGGAGTTGAGGTTTATGGGGTAAAGAGCCTAAGAGAAATCGTGGCTTTTTTATCGGGAGAAGAAGAGCTTTTACCGGAGAAGCCTCTTGATATTACCGAAATAGTCCGGGAAAAGTCCGATGAGGAGCTGGACTTTGCCGATGTAGCAGGGCAGGCGGTAGCGAAAAGGGCTCTGTAAATTGCTGCGGCTGGGAATCATAATTGCCTAATGTAAAGCATACCAGCCCGTGGAATAACTAAGTCAAGGAAGAGCCGGCTTCCTTGTTTTTTCTTGAAGACCTACGGTAATATGTCAAGACCATAAGGTTAATATTTTCTAGTTTAGTTTTTTAAAAAGGCAACAAAAAACCACCCTGTTTCCTAATATATTTGGAAACAAGTTACAAAAATGTAAAATAGATTTTGGTTGCCCTTAGTTTGAATCCCTCCTTTGCCCCTGGGGCATGTAAAGTTGGTTGCTGCGCAGCAGAGCATCAACCATACGCACTAACTTGCGTGCTGTGAGAACCA
>NZ_BDLR01000105.1:0-201 GCF_002049395.1 Carboxydocella sp. JDF658
TTATTAGCTTGTGTCTAAGCCGTTATCGCTGGGCAGAATTCCGTAAAGAGAAAGGCGGTATAAAACTTCATCTCAGGCTTAATTTGTTTGGGCAAGGGGTTCTGCCGGATTGCGCAACAATTACCACAGCAAAACATAGTGATAAGACAGAAATGGACAATCTGATAGTTGAAGAGAAGGATGCAATTAATATTTTTGACC
>NZ_BDLR01000106.1:0-23908 GCF_002049395.1 Carboxydocella sp. JDF658
GGAGCAGAGTGCTGCTGGCTTCTGCCCTGGACCGCCCCTGGCTGGCTCAGGCTCTGCTGACCAGCGGGGCAGACCTCTGGCTGGGGGATGCCTGGCTGGCCCTGGGTTTGCCTCTGCTTTTTCCCGGTCTCAAGGGTTTTCAGGTGCTGGCCCGGCTGACCATGCCTGGTTTAAGGCGGCTGCCCTTGCGTTATCTTTATCCCCAGCGGCAACAGCAGGAAGGGCAGCGACGCTGGCGGCCCCTGGGCCCGCGGACTTTTGACTGGCTGGCCGGGGATAGCCATTTGCTGCAAAAGGGAGCCGGACACTGGCCGCAGGCCCGGATCCTGGCCAGCACTGTCAGGCCCCGGGATTTAACGCCTTTTGCCGGGCGTTTATACTATCTTTACCCCTGTCTGGCACCTGGCCTCAGTCCGGGGGCCAATCTCTGGGAAGCCATCGCTTCTGCACTGAGCATGGATGGCATCGGATTCTGGCAAAAATATCACAGCTTTGCAGGCAAGTGCCTGGGGGAGGGCAAATTATGCTGACAATCTGGCAATTGTTTCTGGCTTTTTTTAAAGTAGGCATTTTCGGCTATGGTGGTGGCCCGGCAGCCATTCCGCTGGCCCAGCAGGAAGTGGTGGAAAATTACCACTGGATGAGCAAAGAGGAATTCACTGATATGCTGGCCATGGCCAATGCCCTGCCCGGACCTATTGCCACCAAGATGGCAGCTTATGTAGGTTATAAAATGGCCGGCTGGTGGGGGGCGGTTGTTGCTCTGGCTGGCGTAGTGGTGCCCACTGCCGTAGCGGTGGTGGCCCTGGGGGCTTTTTTCTGGCGTTATCGCCATCACCCGGGGATTGCAGGGATGTTGAAGGCGGTACGGCCCGTGGTGGTTGTGCTGCTGATTCAGACAGCCTGGGAAATGGGAGCAAATGCCTTTCCCGACCAGTTCACCTGGATAATTGCGGCTGCTTCCCTGCTGGCCCTGCTCTGGCTTAAAATCCACCCGGCCTGGGTGATTTCAGTTAGTATGGCCCTGGGTTTTTTTCTGCAAGTGGGACTTTTTAAGGAGGGACGGTAGTTATGGCAGTAAAAGTAACAGGAATCGGCAGTTTGCCCCATCAGGAGATTGAAGCAGGACTGGCATTAATCCAAAAATATATGGGAGACTGGCCGCACTGGCCGCAATTTCCCGCCCGGGGCTGGCAGGAGGAGTTTGTACCCCAGTATGTTTCCCCGCTCATCCAGCTGGGTCTGGTAGAAAAAAGAGGTACAAAACTGGTTTTTGCTACCGACGGGGAAGATTTTCCCCTGCGTCTGGCGGATTTCTACGAACTTTACCTGGCAGCTCAGGAGGGGGAGAGCAGGGCTCTGGCCGCTTTTGCCCTGCCGGAAGCAAGTGCCAGCGGCCTTTACGCCCTGGTCCGTTCCATTCAGGCTGGCAACTGGCAGGCCCAGGGAGTAAAAGGCCAGCTGAGTGGCCCCATTACCATCGGCTTTCAGCTCTTGCAACCCGATGGCCGGGCGGCTTACTATGATGAGCAGTTGCGGGACGTGATCCTGAAGGCCTGTGAAATGGGAGCCCGCTGGCAGACCCGTTTTTTGCGGGAAGAAACGGGGTTGCCGGTAATAGTCTCGGTGGATGATCCAGGTATCTATGCTCTGGGGCTATCCACCCACATTACCCTGACCCGGGAAGGCATCAAGGAGGATTTGACCACGGTTATGACTGCCATCAAGGCCGAGGGCGGAAGAACCGGTCTGCATTGCTGTGCCGGTACGGACTGGTCCATGGTGATGGAATGCCCGCTGGATATTCTCTTCTTTGATGCCTATGAATATCTTACCTCCTTGCTGGTACATATACCGGCTTTGCAGGCCTATTTCCAGCGAGGTGGGGAAGTGGCCTGGGGACTGGTACCCACTTCTCCCCGGATTGAGACTGAGACCGCAGAGTCCCTGCTGGCCCGCTGGCAGGAAGTGCTGGCAGCCCTGGAACAGCGAGGACTGGACCGGGAACTGGTGCTGCCCCGGAGCTGGCTGACTCCCAGCTGTGGCACAGGAACCCTGTCTGTGGCAGCAGCGGAAAAGGTTTACCATATAACAGCTGAGCTGGCGGAAAAAATTTTCTAAAACAGTTGACATTTTCCCCTGATCTGCATAAAATAGCTTTGTAAACAATTTCATAGGAATTCGTACTCTTATCCAGAGAGGTGGAGGGACTGGCCCGATGAAACCCGGCAACAGCCCATGCGTTGGGGACGACGGATGGGAAATGTGCCAATTCCTGCAGGTGTTTACCTGACAGATAAGAGGAAGAAGGCTATTTATGTCCTCTTCTGCTTATCTGCAGGAGAGGATTTTTTGTTTTCGGGAAAGGGGTGCAGACGATGAGAAAACAGAACCAATGGCAAAAAATTCAGGGGCTGCAACAGTTGCTGGCCAGAGAAACCTGCTGGTATGCTTACAGCCGCAGTGCCTGGTACCGGCAGCTCTGGGATCGCTGGCAACTCCATCCCAAGGACCTGACCGACTGGCAGGTATTTGGCCGCTGGCCCCAGGTGGAAATAGATGATTGGCCGGAAGGAATTCAGCTGACTGAAGAAGAATACTGGAATGGGTTGATCACCGTTACCGATGGCCGGGGTGGCCGCCGGCTGGTGCCCTATACCAGCAAGGACAAGGAACAGGGGATTGAGGCCTACCAGACTCTCTTTCAATTTGCCGGTATCGGCAAAGGGGATAAGGTGGTAATCTGCCCGCCCCTGCCGGGCCTGCTGGACTGGGCCGTTCCGGCCCTGGAACGGCTGGGAGCCTTACCGGTGTTGATTGAAGCCCGGGCTCTGGCCTCCACCCTGGTGGGCAAGGAACCCACCGTGCTGATCATGGGAAAGGAGCAACTGCCTTACCTCTATGGGCTGCCCCTGAAACGGCTGTTGCTGGTCTGGCTGGAAGGGGAAGAAGGGGGCCTGGCGGAGGCCATCCAGGAGGCGCGGCAAATCAGCAACGGGGAGGTAACGGCTCTGGTGCAGCCAGCCTGGTTGCCCTTCCCGGCAGCCATTACCTGTGAAAAGGGCAGTATCCACTGGTTGCATGAACATGTTCTGGCCCAGCAGTCTCCTGGCAACCGACTGCTGCTGACCAGCCTGCGCCTGCAGGCCTGGCCCCTGGTCCGATATGTCAGCCAGCTCAAAGGTATCTGGTCCACTTCCCCCTGTGCCTGTGGTCGGGATGATACTCCGGTGTTGATCAGCCTTGCTACCTGGGGCAAGGAAAAGAAAAGGGGGGGCCAGAGCAATGCCGCAGCCCGCTAAATCCTGTCAGCTTTGCCAGACCTGTCTCAAGCAGCAGACCTTTGACATTTGTCCGGTGCGAGCCTGTGCCAAAGGCTTGAACAGCGGGCCCTGTGGGGGCACCAGGCCGGGCGGCCAGTGCGAGGTGGGCAGCCGCCGCTGCGGCTGGGCCCTGATCTTTCAAAAAGCCAAAACCGCTGCAGTTGCTCTGCCAGCGAATGCGGGCATCAATTTGAAATTCTACGGATAAGGAGAGGTAGCCTTGTTGCAGCAAAAACTGGCTCAGGGGCGTCAGGTATTAACGGTTGAGTTGCCCCCGCCCCGGGGGATTGCTTTTCAGGAAGTGCTGGAGCTGGCCCTTGCTATCAAAGAGAAAGTTACAGCTTATAATATCACCGATAACCAGCGAGCGGTCATGCGCATGAGCCCGGTAGCAATGGCCGCTCTTTTGCTTCAGGCTGGCCTGGAACCTATTTGCCAGTTTACCTGCCGGGATCGCAACCGTTTGGCTCTGCAGTCGGAAATCCTGGGGGCAGCAGCTCTGGGTGTGCGCAATTTTTTGCTGCTAACCGGGGACCATACGCTGGTGGGGGACTGTCCTGGCGCCAAACCGGTTTTTGACCTGGATTCGGTCCAATTGCTGGCTGCTGCTGACAATTTGCGCCGGGGTTTTGCCTTAAACGGTGAACCCTTGCAGGGAGTACCGGATTTGTTTCTGGGGGCGGTGGTTAACCCGGCCCCGGAACTCAGGGAAATGCAGATCTGGAAACTGCAGAAAAAAATCCGGGCCGGGGCAGCCTTTGTCCAGACCCAGGCCATCTATGACCCCGGCATCCTGGCGGATTTCCTGCAAGAGGCGGGGGAATTGGGCGTCCCCATCCTGGCCGGGGTGATACCACTGCGTTCCGCCCGGATGGCGCATTTTATGAATGCCAACATTCCCGGCATTCAGGTGCCCCCGGCTATGATTCGCGCCCTGGAAAAAGCAACAGACCCTCTGGCGGAGGGGCTGGCCATAACTGTTGAGCTCATCCGCGAGCTCAGAACCCTGGTGCCGGGTATCCACATCATGCCGGTCAATACCTTGCGGGCTTTGCCCACTTTGCTGGCCCGTCTGGAGGGAGAAAAACATGAAGGTTGATTATCACATTCACACCGCCCGCTGCGGCCATGCCAGCGGCAGGATGGAAGAATATGTAGAGGCAGCCCTGGCCCGTGGTTTTGCGGAAATAGGCTTTGCTGATCATCTGCCCATGTACTGGTTGCCGGAAGCCAAACGGGATCCGGAAATCGCCATGACCTTTGCCCAGTTACCCGGCTATGTGGCAGAGGTTAAGCAATTGCAACAAAGATATCCAGGTATCTCCATCCGCCTTGGCATAGAAGCTGACTACCTGCCGGGCTGTAAACCCCGGCTCCTGCAAGCCCTGGCTGGTTATGACTGGGACTATATCATCGGCTCGGTACACTTCCTGGATGACTGGGGCTTTGATGATCCCCGGCAACTGGAGGAATATAACCGGCGGGATCCGGAACAATACTGGGAAGAATATTATCGCCTGATCCAGGAATCGGCCCTGGCCGGGGTTTTCGATATCATCGGCCATGCTGATTTGATTAAGAAGTTTGATCCACCCCGGCCCAGCCAGTTGTATCGCCTCTATGATGAGACTGTGGCAATCCTGGCCCAATGCCAGGTGGCAGTGGAAATCAATACAGCCGGCTGGCGGGTACCGGCCAGGGAACAGTTTCCGGATGCCGATTTTCTGGCCCGCTGCGCCCGGGCTGGCGTGCCGGTCACCTTTGGTTCCGATGCCCACAAGCCGGAGCAGGTAGGATATAACTGGGATAAGGCGATAGACCTGTTGAAAGCGGTAGGATATCGGGAAATCGCCTTCTTCAAGTCAAGAAAAATTTTTTTGCAGCCTCTATAGATAAAGAGGAAATTCACGAATTCTGTCGAATGGTAATCATTATTAATAAAACCGGGGGGAGTGAAGACAATGGCAGTAAACTGGACGCCAGCCCTGGCGGTAGGAGTAGCGGAAATTGACCGGCAACATCAGGAACTGTTTCGCCGCATTGATAACCTGTTAACCGCCATGTCCCAGGGGAAGGGTAAGGAAGAAGTGGGCAATATCCTGAAGTTTCTCGAAGACTATGTGGTGGTGCACTTTACCGCTGAAGAAAAACTGATGCAGAGCCACAACTATCCCGCTTTTAATGAACACCTGGCCCAGCATCAGGCCTTTATTCAGGATTTTGCCAAACTGAAAGAGCAGTTTAACCGGGAAGGTCCTTCTACCATGGTGGTTCTTGCGGTACAGCGCCGGGTGGTGGACTGGTTGCGGGAACACATCAGTCAACGGGATAAAGCCATCGGCGAATTTTTGCAAAAAGGGAAGTAAAGAAGAAAAACATTAATTGAGAACAGCGGGTTCTGTGCGGTCTAAAAGCATGGAACCCGCTGTTTTATGTAGCAGTGATTAAAAGTTTTTGGGACTTTTTTTCAGCCAGCAGCAGGAAAAAAGCAATGAATAGAGAATATAGTGGAGTAAAGTGGTGAGAAGTGGTTAGTTGTGGTGGCGAAGTGGGGTGAAAATGGATGTTCATGGGGGAATATCATCATACCATCGATCCCAAAGGCCGGCTGATTATTCCCGCCAAACTCAGGACTGGCCTGGGAGATCGCTTTGTCGCCACCAAAGGCATGGACAATTGCCTTTTTCTTTACCCCATGAACGAATGGCAGATCTTAGAACAAAAGCTGAAAGCCTTACCTTTCACCCGGGCTGATGCCAGGGCCTTTGTCCGTTTTTTCTTTTCCGGGGCTACTGAATGTGAAGTGGACAGGCAGGGGAGGATCCTGTTGCCGGCTAACCTGAGGGAATATGCCAAACTGGATAAGGATGTGGTATTCCTGGGGGTTTCCAGCCGGGTGGAGATATGGAGCAAGGAACTGTGGGAAAAATACAGTCAGGAAGCCGAAGCTTCCTACAGTGAAATTGCTGAAAAAATCGTAGACCTGGATTTGGGAATTTAGGGACAAAGGAGCTGACAGCAGTGGAGTTTCGACACAAGTCAGTGTTACTGGAAGAATGCATGGCGGCCCTGAACCTGCGACCAGGGGGTGTCTATGTGGACTGTACCCTGGGAGGAGGCGGCCACAGCCAGGAGATACTGCTCAGAACCGGGCCCGCTGGCAAACTGGTGGCCTTTGACCAGGATCCGGCGGCCATCCGGGCAGCAGGGGAAAGGCTGAAAGAATTCGGTGAACGGGTAACCCTGGTTCAGTCCAATTTCGTGAAATTGGAGGAGAAACTGCAGGAGCTGGGCTATACAGGTGTGGATGGCATCCTCTTTGACCTGGGAGTGTCATCCTATCAGCTGGATACGCCGGAAAGAGGGTTTTCCTACCAGCATGATGCCGTGCTGGATATGCGCATGGACCCGACTCAGCCAATCAGCGCTCGTGATTTACTGAACGAATGGCCGGAGGCGGAAATCGCCCGGATCATCAGAGAATATGGAGAGGAACGCTGGGCCAATAAAATTGCCGCCCTGATTGTGCGGGAACGCACAAACCGGCCGTTAGAAACTACCGGACAGCTAGTGGAACTGATCAAAAGAGCCATTCCGGTCAAAGCCAGGACCGGGGGGCCCCATCCCGCCAAACGGACTTTTCAGGCTTTGCGGATAGCTGTCAATAATGAACTGGAAAATTTCCGCTCTGCCCTGTTGCAGGCGGTGCGGATGTTGAAATCCGGGGGCAGGGTGGCGGTGATCACCTTTCACTCCCTGGAGGATAGAATAGCCAAACAAACCCTGGCCGAATTGGCCCGGACCTGTGTTTGTCCGCCGGAGTTGCCGGTATGTGTTTGTGGAAAACAGCCGGAAGTCAAGCTGATCGGAAAAGCAATTGAGCCTTCGGCGGAGGAAGTGGCAGAGAACCCGCGGGCCCGCAGTGCCAGATTAAGGGTGGCGGAAAAAATTTAAGTCATAGAGGGACAGGAGGTTGAATAAATTGTTGGTAGCGAAGGAGAGGGTGGATTTCCATTATGCCGAGCAGGCGACCAGACAACGGCCCGCAAAAAGACCGGTTGCCAGAAAAAGAAAGAAAGAAAATGTCGCTTTGCTCTTGACGGTGGTCATGGTGGGGTTTATTTTAGGATTAGTGGCCGCTTATCGTTATGCCATGCTGGCTCAGGCCGGCTACCGGCTGGACCAGTTGCAGAAACAGCTGGCGCTGGCAGAAGCGGAAAATCAGCAACTGCAGATGCAGGTAGATCAGCTCAAGTCTTTGCAGCGGATTGAGGCAATTGCTACCACCAAACTGGGGATGGTCAGACCTGATGGGACGCAGATGGTAGCGGTAACAGCACCAGTCCAGGCGGAATCGGTACATACCGCACCTGTAAAAGAGAAAAAGTCCCCGGTGGTTTCTGCTGCCCAGACCATTCAGCAGTCTTTAACGGAATTTTTTGCCCAGATCAAGAAAGGAACCGCTGAAGCCAGAATCAATTAATCGGCGAAGGAGTGGGGCGTGGTGTATGCCACCGGTATTATCATGCGGAGGCGGATTTCCATCTTAATGGCCGGTATCGGCCTTATTTTGATTTTGCTGCTGTTGCGGCTGGCCTGGTTGCAGTTCATCCGCGGCGATGAACTGACTAATAAGGCGCTGGAAAACAGGTTGCGGGAAGTGCAGCTGGAACCCAAGCGCGGTGTAATCTATGACCGTAATGGTAAAGAGCTGGCCATCAGTGTCAGTGCCGATTCGGTTGGAGCGACTCCAAGCCAGATTAAAGATCCGGTGGCGGTGGCAGAGGAACTAGCTCCCATTCTGGAAATGGACAAAGAAAAACTGATTAAATTATTAAGCAAGAAGGCCAGTTTTGTCTGGATAGCCAACAAGATCGACAGCCAGAAAGCCAGGAAAATCCGGGAAAAAAACCTGCCCGGGATTTCCCTGTATGAGGAACCGTTGCGTTATTACCCCAATGGCAGTTTTGCTGCTCATTTGCTGGGGTTTGTTCAGTTTCGCGGCAATATCGGCGGTGGCGGGATAGAGGCGGCCCTGGAGAAAGAGTTACGGGGAATACCGGGAAAAATTGTGGTGGAATATGATGCAGCAGGTCGGCCCATTCCCCAGGCTACCCACCGTTATTATCCCTCGGTAGAAGGCAACAGTGTGGTGCTGACCATTGATGAGACTATCCAGCATTTCGTGGAACGGGAACTGGATAAGGTGATGGAAAAGCACAAACCCGCTCATGCTGCCATAATAGTAATGGATGTCAAAACCGGGGAAATCCTGGCCATGGGGGTGCGGCCAACCTATGACCCTAACCAGTATTTCAAGTTCCCCCATGAACTGTGGTCCAAGAATTTTGCCGTAGCAGATGCCTACGAGCCTGGTTCTACTTTCAAGGTCATCACTGCCGCAGCTGCTCTGGAGGAAGGGGTAGTGCGGCCCCAGGACCGTTTTTATGATCCCGGTTTTAAAGAAGTGCTGGGAAAAAAGATTAAATGCTGGAAAGCCGGAGGCCACGGCAGCCAGAGCTTTGTGGAAGTGGCCCAGAATTCCTGTAACCCGGGTTTTATTGAGGTGGCTTTGCGGCTGGGAGTGGAAAAATTCAGTCGCTACGTGCGGGCTTTCGGTTTTGGCATGCCCACCGGCATTTCCCTGCCGGGGGAAGGGGAAGGGATTCTGGTCAATCCGAAAAAAGCGACCCAGCTTGATCTGGCTACCATGGCCATCGGCCAGTCCAATGCTGTTACACCCATTCAGCTGATTACCGCAGTGGCTGCGGTGGCCAATGATGGGATGCTGATGAAACCCCAGGTTGTTAAGGAAATCCGGGATATAAAAGGCAATGTGGTCAGGACCTTTGCACCCCAGCCGGTGCGGCAGGTGATTTCCACCACTACGGCCCGGGAACTGCGAGGGATCCTGGAACACGTGGTGGCCCGTGGTACCGGGCAAAAAGCCTATCTGGAAGGCTACCGGGCGGCCGGAAAAACGGGTACAGCCCAGAAAGCCGGGCCTGGAGGGGGATATGTGGCTGGCAAGTATGTGGCTTCCTTTGTCGGTTTTGCCCCGGCGGATAACCCCCGGGTAGCAGCTCTGGTGGTGATCGATGAACCCCAGGGCGGAGAATATTATGGTGGGGTCATCGCTGCTCCTGTATTCGGGGCGGTGATGGGTGACACTCTGAAGTATCTGGGGGTAATGCCCCAGCTGGATGCCGGGGTTAAACCTGATCCCAAACTGATACCCCGGCAATCCCGGCCGGAACAGCCAGGCGAAAAGCTCAAGGCAGTGGAAGTGCCTTCCCTGGTCAACCTGCCGGTAGCGGAGGCCAGGCAGCTGGCGGAAAAGGCCGGACTCAAGGTGCTGGTGGAAGGGGAACAGGGCGTGGTCCAGCGCCAGTTCCCTCTGGCAGGAGCTGTGGTCACCCAGGGCACGGAAATCCTTCTCTCCACCCGGCGGGGTGAAGTGCCTGCGGGTACCAGGGTGACAGTACCGGATGTTAGTGGCAAAACCCTGCGGGATGCCGCTACCTTGCTGGCTTTGACCGGATTGAGGCTGGAGGCGGAAGGCAGCGGGGTGGCCTATGAGCAAAGCATAGCTCCCGGGGAAAAGGTGGTGGCTGGAACGGTGGTCAGGGTGAAATTCCGCCCTCCGGCAGAAGGAGGAAGTGGAGGGAACAATCCGACCCAGCCAACGGCCGGAACCTTGCCTGATTCTGAACTCAAGGATTAAAAAGCGAGCCGGTGGACAGAGTTGCTGCCGCCGGCTCTTTAGTTTATAATTTTATTTTATAGTGAATAATACATAATATATTAAGGAAAGCTTTGCCAAGACCGGATAAGGAGGCATTCAGCGTGATTCTAAGTGAACTGCTTCAAGGACTGAAGACCAGCCAGGTGATAGGATCGCTGGCAGTAGAAATAAAGGGGATTGCCCACGACTCCCGCCGGGTGGAACCGGGCTTTCTCTTTGTGGCAATCCCGGGTTTTCGGGTGGATGGCCATGCTTTTATTCCTCAGGCTCTGGCTGCCGGAGCGGTGGCAGTGGTGGGGGAGAAGAAACCGGCAGACTGGCCGGAAAATGTTACCTGGATTGAAGTGCCAGACAGCCGTCGGGCCCTGGCTCCGCTGGCTGCCCGCTTTTACGGCTATCCAGCCAGCAAGCTGACCTTGATCGGGGTAACCGGTACCAATGGCAAGACTACCACTACCCATCTGGTGGAAGCAATTCTGCGCCAGGCCGGGCACAAAGTGGGCCTGATGGGTACCATTTACAACCGTCTGGGGGAGGAGATTTTGCCTGCTGAAAATACCACTCCCCTGCCCCTGGAATTGCAGGCGAACCTGAAACACATGGTGGAGCGGGGGGCCAGCCATGTGGTGATGGAAGTATCCTCCCATGGTCTGGACCTGGGCCGGGTGGATGAATGTTACTTTGCTGTGGGGATTTTTACCAACCTAACCCAGGACCATCTGGATTACCACGGCACTCTGGAAAATTACCGGGCGGCCAAGGCGTTATTGTTTAAAAAGGAGCGTTGCCGCATTGCGGTCATTAACCTGGATGATGCCCAGGGGGACTATTTCCGCCAGCTGGCGGAAAGGGAGGGTCTGGAGGTCTGGACCTATGGCCGACAGAAAGGGGCTATGGTCAGGGCCCTGCATCCTCGCATTACTGCCAGTGGCGTCAGTTTCCAGGTTGTTACCCCCAGAGGGGAGGCGGAAATCCAGTTGCAGCTGACAGGGGATTTCAATGTTTATAATGCCCTGGCTGCCCTTGGTGCTGGACTGGCTCTGGGTTATGAACTGGACTTAATCAAGCAGGCTCTGGCCGCTGTCCCCGGGGTGGCCGGTCGTTTTGAAAAGGTGGAGGCCGGTCAGCCCTTTACCGTGATCGTGGATTATGCCCATACGCCTGATGGACTGGATAATGTTTGCCGGACTGCCCGCCAGCTGGTACCGGCCGGACAGGGGAGGCTGATTACCGTGTTTGGCTGTGGCGGGGACCGCGACCGGGGCAAGCGGCCGAAAATGGGTGCCATTGCCGCCCGTTACAGTGATTATGTGATCATAACCTCAGATAACCCCCGCACCGAGGATGCGGCGGCCATTCTGGATGAGATTGAGCCGGGAGTGCGGGAAGCCGGAGGGAATGTGCCTTATGAAAAGATTGTGGATCGGCGGGCAGG
Source organism: Carboxydocella sp. JDF658 (assembly GCF_002049395.1). NCBI lineage: Bacteria > Bacillati > Bacillota > Clostridia > Eubacteriales > Clostridiales Family XVI. Incertae Sedis > Carboxydocella > Carboxydocella sp. JDF658. The sequence continues at coordinate 11,504 of NZ_BDLR01000106.1, forward strand.
AATTCGCCGGGCCCTGGAACTGGCCCAGCCTGGCGATCTGGTGCTGATAGCCGGTAAAGGCCATGAGACTTACCAGATTATCGGTCAGCAGGTGCTGCCTTTTGATGACCGCCAGGTTGTGCGGGAAGAATGGCAGCGGAAAGGGTGAGGAGCATGTTGCCATTGACTCTGGCGGAAATCGCCAGTGCTGTCCAGGGAGAACTAAAGGGCGGTCAGCCGGAAACGGTCATCAGCGAGGTGGTTACTGACAGCCGGCGGGTCCAGCCGGGACAGCTCTTCATCGCTCTGGTAGGGGAAAAGCATGATGCCCATAGCTTTTTACCCCAGGTAGCGTCAGCAGGAGCGGAGGCGGCTATTGTCAGCCGCCTGCCGGCAGAGGCCCTGGACTTGCCCTTGATTCTGGTGAAGGATACCCTGGTGGCACTGCAGCAGCTGGCAGCTTATGTTCGCCAGCGCTGGGGCGGGAAAGTGGTGGCTGTCACCGGCAGTGTGGGCAAAACTTCTACCAAAGATCTGCTGGTACAGGCTCTGGGATCCAGCTGGTCGGTTCGGGGGACTCAGGGCAATCTCAATAACGAAATCGGACTTCCCCTGACTATTTTGAGTCTTACGGGCCAGGAAGAGATTCTGGTTACAGAAATGGGCATGCGGGGGCCGGGTCAGATCGCAACCCTGGCTGACATCGCCCGGCCCGATCTGGGCATAATCACCAATATCGGGGATGCCCATATCGAACTGCTGGGCAGCCGGGAGGCTATCGCCCGGGCCAAAGGGGAATTGCTCTACGGGCTCAAGGCCGGCGGTCGGGCCATTCTCTGGGGGGATGACCCTTACTTGCGCCGGCTGGGCCAGGAATGGCAGGGGGACGTGATCTGGTATGGACGGGGGGAAGATTGTCATTTTCGGTTGACCTCCCTGCAGCTGGAGGCGGAAAGCAGCCGCTTTCAGGTGTTAACACCAGTGGGGCTGCTGGACCTGACTTTGCCCCTGCCCGGGGAGGCCATGGTCAATAACGCCCTGGCCGCCCTGGCCGCAGTCTGGGCTCTGGGGGGCGATGTGACCCGCAGCGGGGCAGCTCTGGCTCAGGCTCGTCTCTCCGGTATGCGCCTGGAAAAGAAAGAAATCAAGGGTGCGGTGATAAGAAATGATGCTTATAATGCCAATCCCCAGTCCATGGCGGTGGCGCTGGCCATCCTGGCCCGGCAGCCGGGGGAAAAGGTGGCTGTCCTGGGAGACATGCTGGAACTGGGGCCGATCGAGGAAGAGGCTCATCGCCAGCTGGGGCGGGAAGCCGGCAGGATGGGACTGGCTTTTCTCCTCACCATTGGCCCCCGGGCCCGCTGGATTGCCGAGGAAGCGGCCAGGGCAGGGCTGGCCGCAGACCGAATCAGGGCCTTGCCGGGACGGGAAGGAGCAGCCGGGCTGTTAAAGCCCTGGCTCCGGCCGGGAGTGACTATATTGTTTAAAGCCTCCCGTGGCATGGGATTGGAGAAGATTATCGGAGAACTGGAGCAGGAGGAGACTATGGCCAATGGTTAAAATTGCACTGGTTTTTGCTTTGTCGGCACTTTTTACCCTGGTTCTGGGGCCTGTTTTTTTGCCCTGGTTGCGCCGGCTCAAATTCGGTCAGTATATCCGGGAGGATGGGCCCAAAGCCCACCAGGCCAAGGCTGGCACTCCCACCATGGGTGGGTTGATGATGCTGGTCAGCCTGCTGGTGGTAACCCCCTTGCTCTTGCCCTGGCAGCTGGAGACGCTGGTGTTGCTCTTGTTTACTATCGGCTATGGCTTGATCGGTTTTGTTGATGATTACATAAAAGTTGTGATGAAACGCAACCTGGGCCTCAAGGCCAAACAGAAGATGCTGGCGCAGACTCTGCTGGCCCTGGCTCTGGCCTGGATGGCAGCTTATGGTCTTGACCACGGACCCCGCATCATGCTGCCGGTGCTGGGCCAACCGCTGGACCTATCCTTTCCTCTCTTTGCCCTTTTTATCTGGCTGGTGGCGGTGGGCACCACCAATGCTGTCAACCTGACTGACGGACTGGATGGACTGGCAGCCGGGGTTACTACTATCGTTGCCCTTACCTATGCGGTAATTGGAGCGGGTCAGGGCCAGCCAGCGGCAGCCCTGTTTGCGGCAGCCCTGGCGGGAGCCTGTTTGGGCTTTTTACGCTATAACCGGCATCCAGCACAGGTGTTTATGGGGGATACTGGTTCCCTGGCTCTGGGGGGAGCGCTAACCGCACTGGCAGTGGTGACCAGGACGGAACTATTGTTACCGGTACTGGGAGCGGTTTATGCTGCTGAAACCCTGTCCGTCATCATCCAGGTAATATCTTTTAAAACTACGGGTAAACGGGTTTTCCGTATGAGTCCTTTGCACCATCACTTTGAGCTGGGAGGCTGGCCGGAAAGCCGGGTAGTACGGACCTTCTGGAGCGCTGCCGCCATTGCCTGTGCTATTGGCCTGTTGCTCTGGCTGGCCGGCATGGTAGGATAAGGAGGATTAGACATGGATTTACTGGATAAAAATATACTGGTAGTAGGGATGGCCAAAAGTGGGGTAGCAGTTGCCCGCTTTGCCCGGGAAGCAGGGGCGCGAGTGACCGTCTGTGATGCCAAGAGCCGGGAGGAACTGGGGGAGAAGGCTGCTGAACTGGAACAGGCAGGCGTCAGGGTAGTGGCTGGTAGCTATCCCCGGGTAAGCCGACAGGAGTATGACCTGGTGGTACCCAGCCCGGGAGTGCCCCTGACCGTTTCACCTGTGGCAGAGGCGATGGCAGAAGGCATACCGGTTTTCAGTGAGATTGAGCTGGCTTCCCGCTACATTAACCAGCCGCTGGTAGCTATTACCGGCACCAATGGCAAAACCACCACCACATCCCTGATTGGTGCCATGACTCGCCAGGCCGGGTTAAAGCCCTGTGTGGCGGGGAATATCGGGCAGCCCCTGATTGCGGAAACCAGAGGCGATTATGGGGTCTATGTAGTGGAAGTCAGCAGTTTTCAGGCTGAAACTACAGTGGAATTCCGGCCCAGAGTAGCGGTGATCCTCAATGTCACCCCTGACCATCTGGACCGCCATGGGACGATGGAAAATTATGCGGCTGCCAAGGCCAAAATCCTGGCCAATCAGCAGCCGGAAGATTTCGCAGTCCTCAATTATGATGATGAATGGGTACGGGCAATGGCGGCTCAAACCCGGGCCCGGGTTATATTTTTCAGCCGCACGCATAGACTGGAAGAAGGGGTCTGCTGTGAGGAGGGGCAGGTAGTGGTGAAAAGCGGCGGACAGACTACCGTGATCTGTCCGGCCAGTGAAATTGCCATTCCGGGAGCCCATAACCTGGAAAACGCCCTGGCAGCTGTGGGTGCAGGCTGGGCCCTGGGAATAGAGGCTGCGGATCTGGCCCGGACCCTGAAAACTTTCCCTGGAGTTCCTCATCGCCTGGAATTTGTGGCGGAAATCCAGGGAGTAAGGTATATTAATGATTCCAAAGGCACCAATCCTGATGCGGCCATTAAGGCCCTGGAGGCTTATGAGCAGCCGATTGTCCTCATTGCTGGTGGCAAAAACAAGGGCAGTGACTTCGGTCTGTTTGCCCGCAAAATCAAGGAAAAATGCCGGGCGCTGGTGCTGGTAGGGCAGGCTGCTCCTGCCATTGAAGCAGCAGCCATTGAGGCAGGGGTCAGTCCCATTTACCGGGCCAGCACCTTTGCTGAAGCGGTGCATCTGGCTGCCGCCGCCGCCCGGCCTGGCGATGTAGTCCTTTTATCCCCGGCTTGTGCTAGTTGGGATATGTTCAACAATTATGAAGAACGGGGGGAACTCTTTAAACAGCTGGTTCACAGTTTAAGGAGGTAATGACCCGTGTATACCAGGAGAAGGGCGCCCGATTTTCTGCTTTTTCTGGCCGTAATGTCCCTGCTGGTGTTTGGTCTGGTTATGGTTTTCAGTTCCAGCTCCGTAACCAGTTATTACCGTTATGAAGGGGATGTCTTTTTCTTCTTTAAAAAACAGCTCCTCTGGGCCTGTCTGGGCACCATTACCCTCCTGGTCATGCAAAATGTGGATTACTGGCGCTGGCGACGCTTTACTATGCCGGCCCTGTTTCTGGCCATTGCCCTGCTGCTTCTGGTCCTCTTGCCGGGAGTGGGTAAGACGGTCAATGGGGCACAGCGCTGGATCAATCTGGGGTTTATGAGTTTCCAGCCTTCGGAAACCATCAAGTTATGTATGGTGCTGTTTTCCGCCCATTATCTGGCTGCAGCCCGGCAACAGCTTCATTCCTTTACCAGGGGCACATTGCCTTTGCTGGGGGTACTGGGGCTGGTCTGTGGCCTGATTTTGCTGCAGCCTGACCTGGGGACAGCTGTGGCGCTGGCGGGTACAGTCTATATTATGCTGTATGCGGCCGGAGTGCCCTATAAACAGCTGGTCGGGCTGGCGTTAAGCGGGCTGGCGGCGGTGGCGCTGGCCATTGTCCTGGAGCCCTACCGCATGCGGCGATTTCTGGCCTTTCTGGATCCGGAAGCTGATCCCATGGGCAGTGGTTATCATATTATCCAGTCCCTTTATGCCATTGGTTCCGGTGGCTTTTTTGGCAAGGGGCTGGGGCAGAGTTTGCAAAAATATTTCTATTTGCCGGAACAGCATACTGACTTCATTTTTGCTATTATCGGGGAAGAGCTGGGTTTTCTGGGCGGGGCCCTGGTCATCTTTCTGTTTATGATCCTGGTCTGGCGAGGGCTAAGGGTGGCTATTACCGCCCCGGATGCCTATGCCAGTTTGCTGGCTGCCGGTCTGACTTCAATGGTAGGCTTGCAGGCAGTGGTCAATATCGGGGTGGTAACCGGTTCTCTGCCGGTAACGGGTATTACTTTGCCGTTTATCAGTTTTGGTGGCACCTCCCTGGTGTTCTCAATGGCCGGGATTGGACTTTTGCTCAATATTTCCCGCTATACCCTTGACCATTGACATAAAGAAGGTGAAACTATGCGTCTACTGGTGACCGGTGGTGGAACCGGGGGGCACATATATCCAGCCCTGGCGGTGGCCCGGGCCTGGCAGGAGCGGTTTGGCAGCGGCTCGGTGCTTTATGTGGGCACCAGCAGGGGCCTGGAAGCCCGACTGGTGCCGCCCACGGGTATTCCATTCCTGACGGTGGAGGTACAGGGACTGCCGCGCACTATCAACCGGGAATTGCTGACTTTTACTCCCCGCCTGCTGCGGGGATTAAAACAGGGGCGGCGAATTCTGAGGGAATTTCGGCCCCAGGTGGTGCTCGGCACCGGGGGTTATGTCTCCTTTCCTGTGGTGGCCCTGGCTACCCTGGCCGGAATTCCTGCTCTTTTACATGAACAAAATGCCTTTCCCGGTCTGGCCAATCGTTTGCTGGCCCGGCGGGTGGCGGGAGTAGCCCTGACTTTCCCGGAGGCAGCTGCCCGTTTTCCGGCCGGGGTGGAGTACCGGGTAACCGGTTTGCCGGTGCGGCCGGAAATCAGCCGGGTAAGCCGGGAGGAAGGGCTGGCCTATCTGGGGCTGGAGGGCAAACGCCCGGTCCTGCTGGTTACCGGGGGTAGCCGGGGAGCGCGCAGTATCAACCGGGCCATGCTGGGGTTCTACCGGGCGCTCAACCAGTTGCCTCCTCTGGATATAGTCCATATAACCGGTGAGCTTACTTTTGCTGAAACCATGGAATCAATTTCCGTTTTAGGTATAGAAAACTATAAAAAGGGCAATATTTACATTAAACCCTACGAACACCAGATGGCCCATGCCCTGGCGGCTGCCGACCTGATTCTCTGCCGGGCCGGGGCTACTACACTGGCGGAAATTACTGTGCGTGGCCTGCCTGCTATTCTGGTGCCCTATCCCTATGCAGCGGAAAACCATCAGGAATACAACGCCAGGGCCCTGGTCCAGGCGGGAGCGGCCCGCATGCTGCTGGACCGGGAACTGAATGGCCAGCGGCTGGTAAGTTTGCTGACGGAATTATTGCAACAGCCCCGGCGTTTGCAGGAAATGGCGGCAGCTGCCCGCCAGCTGGGGAGACCGCAGGCCTTAGCGGATCTGATGGAGTTTTTACTGGAAAAAGCCCGTTAATTTTTTGGCAGTGGACCGGACAAGCCCGGTCACACATTATAGGCAAAATTCATAGAATGCTATGCGCTTCCGGAAAGGGGTTGAAGCACAGTGAAAGAAATCAAGGGCCGGGTCCATTTTATCGGTATAGGTGGTTCAGGTATGAGCGGCCTGGCGGAACTGCTGCTGGGCCGTGGCCATCAGGTGAGCGGTTCGGATGTGAAGGCCAGCCAGGTAACAGCCAAATTGGAGCGAATGGGTGCCCGGGTCAGTATCGGTCATCGGGCGGAACTGGTGGAGGGGGCAGAACTGGTGGTGGTTTCTACCGCTATCAGGCCGGAAAACCCCGAGCTGGTGCGGGCTCAGCAAATAGGCCTGCCTATCTGGCATCGCTCCGATTTGCTGGCCTGGTTTATGCAGCAACAGGAAGGAATTGGCATTGCCGGGGCTCATGGCAAGACCACTACCACCGGCATGGTAGCCACCATGTTGTTACAGGCCGGGCTGGATCCCACGGTGGTGGTAGGTGGTACCTTCCGCACCATCGGCGGCAATGCCCGTCTGGGTCAGGGCCGTTATCTGGTGGCCGAGGCGGATGAAAGCGATGGTTCCTTCCTCAAACTGCCCATCAAGTACGGCGTGGTAACCAATATCGAGGCAGACCACCTGGACTATTACGGGGATTTGAGCAAAATCATCACCGCTTTTCGCACCTATCTGAACCGTTTGCCTGGCGATGGCCTGGCAGTCCTGGGCATCGACAATCCCCTCACCGCCAGCCTGGCGGCTGAACATAAGGGGCCTAAACTAACTTACGGTTTTGCTGCTACTGCTGATTACCGGGTAGAGGAGCCGGTGCGGGAAGGAGCCTGGCAGGTGGCGACCGTCTACGAGGGTGGGCAAAAACTGGGGCAGCTGCGCCTGGCTGTTCCCGGGCGCCATAATGCAGTCAATGCCCTGGCGGCAGTAGCCCTGGGCCGGCATTTTGGCCTGGCTTTTCCGGCGATCGCTGATGGGTTGGCTCAGTTCCAGGGTGTAATGCGTCGGTTTGAAACCCTGGGCCGGCATCTGGGTATCTGGGTGGTGGATGATTATGCCCATCATCCCACCGAAGTGCAGGCTACCCTGAAAGCGGCACGTCAGGCTGGACCCCGGCGGCTGGTGGCCTGTTTCCAGCCCCACCGCTACACCCGGACCAAATTTTTGGGTGAGGAATTTGCCCAATCTTTCGCTGAGGCTGACCTGGTGTTACTGACAGACATTTATAGTGCGGGGGAAGACCCCATCCCGGGGGTAAGCACAGAAGGGATAATTGCCGCTATGCCTGCCGAGGTGCGGGCCCGGACCCTGTATTGTCCCACTTTGCCTCAATTAAAGGAGAAGCTGTTGCAAATTCTTAAGCCCGGTGATCTGGTCTTGACCATGGGAGCGGGTAATATCCGGCAGGTGGGAGAAGAGCTGGCACAAATTTTACTGGAAGCAGAGAAAGAGGGGCGGCAGCTGTGGACAGAAGTAGCTTCCGGCTAGAAGGAGGTTTCGGGGAAATCCGCTGGCAGGAGCCGCTCAGCCGCCATACCACCTGGAAGCTGGGAGGACCAGCCCGGGCCCTGGTCCTGCCGGAAAGGCCGGATCAGGTGGCGGCTTTGCTCCGTTATTGCCAGGAGAAGCAAATTCCTCTGCTGGTGCTGGGCAATGGCTCCAATCTGCTGGTCAGGGATAGCGGCTGGCCGGGAGTTGCCCTCAAACTGAGCAAACTGCAGCAGCTGGAACTGAGCGGGGAAAAAATCAGGGCCCAGGCAGGGGTATTGTTGCCGGTACTGGCCCGGAAAACCATGGCGGCCGGTCTGGCCGGACTGGAATGGGCCGGGGGCATACCGGCCACTGTGGGCGGGGCTGTACTGATGAATGCCGGCGCCCATGGCGGCCAGATGGCCGAGGTGGTGGAGAAGGTCACCATCCTGAACTGGCAGGGAGAAGAGGAAGTCTGGTCCAGCCAGGAACTGGATTATGGCTACCGCAGCTCCCGGCTCAAGGCAGCGCGGCCAGGAGTGGTAATCGAAGCCAGTTTCCGTTTGACACCTGCTGACCCGGTTCAGTTACAGCAGCGGGCCCAGGAACTGCTGGCCTGGCGGCAACAGCATCAGCCCCTGAACTTACCCAGCTGTGGCAGTGTGTTCAAAAATCCCCCCGGGGGGAGTGCCGGTCGGTTGATTGAAAGCGCCGGTTGCAAAGGCTGGCAGGAAGGCCAAATCCAGGTCTCCCCGGTGCATGCCAATTTTTTTGTCAATTTAGGAGGAGGTACGGCAAGCGAGGCCTTGCGCCTGATGGAGCGGGTTCAGGCGAGGGTGGCCCAGGTCCACGGCATCAAGCTGGAACCGGAAGTGCAGATTGTGGGGTGACAGCATGGCTAATCAGGCTAAACTGGAAATTGTGGGTGGGCGCCCATTGCAAGGTACCATCACTGTCAGTGCTGCCAAGAATGCGGCTTTGCCGCTGCTAGCAGCAGCATTGCTTACCGAAGAAGAAGTGGTGTTTGACAATCTGCCCCGCATCAAAGATGTGGAGGCAATGCTGGAAGTAATCCAGCAGGTGGGAGGGACGATCAGGGAGCTGGAGGACGGACGGTGGGCAATCAGTGGCCGGAATCTGGATGCCAGCCGGGAAGTGCCCAATGAACTGGTGCGCAAAATCCGGGCCTCCAACCTTCTACTGGGTCCATTGCTAGCGCGTTGCGGCATGGCTCATCTATCCATGCCCGGCGGTTGCAGTATCGGGTCACGGCAGATGGATCAGCATATCAAGGGATTTCGGGCCCTGGGTTGCCAGGATATTGCCATTTCGGGAGGGTATATCAAGGCCCATGGCCCTCTGCCCTTGCAGGGAACGGTTATTCACCTGGATGTGGCCAGTGTGGGTGCGACGGAAAACATTATGATGGCGGCTACCCTGGCGGCCGGTACAACGGTAATCCGCAATGCTGCCAAGGAACCGGAAATCGTGGATTTGCAGAATTTGCTCAACAAAATGGGAGCTCGCATCCGCGGTGCCGGGACAGATGTAATCAAGATTGAGGGAGTAAAAAAACTGAAGGGAACCAGTCACAGTATTATTCCTGATCGCATTGAAGCGGGAACCCATCTGGTGGCGGGAGTGATTACCAACGGCCAGTTAACGGTGAAAAACATTATACCCGAGCACGTGGAAGCGGTGACCGCCAAACTGATGGAAATGGGGGTTAAGCTGGAAATCGGGGATGATTATATTACCGTTTTCCCGCACGACTGGCAGTTGAAGGCGGTGGATATTCGCACCCAGCCCTATCCCGGCTTTCCCACTGATATGCAGGCCCAGTTTATGGCTCTCTTGACCCTGGTCCCTGGCATCAGTTTGATTACAGAAAATATTTTTGAAGCCCGCTTTAATCAAGTACCGGAGCTCAACCGGCTGGGCGCCAATATCAAAACGGAAAATGGCACGGCCTTTATTAAAGGAGTAGCCAAACTGACCGGGGCAGAAGTGAGTGCTACCGACCTGAGAGCAGCTGCCGCCCTGGCTCTGGCCGGGCTGGCAGCAGAAGGAAAGACCATTGTGGAAAATATTCAGCACCTGGAGCGGGGTTATGAGGCCTTCGTAGAGAAGTATTGTCAGGTAGGGGCGCAGATGCGCCGGATTACAGGCAGCTAAGGCTGCTTTTTTTGGTTTTTTCCTGGACAGGCCCTCTCGCCGCAGACATTAAAATGCAGTATAATAAAAAAAGAACCGGGGAGGTGAGAGGCTTGCAGCGGAAGGTGGCTCGTTATGGTCGGCCCAGGCGGCGCTGGCGACTGTGGCAGAGTTTGTTTTTTCTGGCTTTGCTGGTGACAGCTTTTTATGTTTTTTTGCAATCATCTTTGTTTAATATTAACAGTATTGTTGTGCAGGGGAATAATGTCCTGGAGCAGGATTCCCTGCGCAAGATGAGTGGGATCAACCCCGGCGAAAATATCTTCAAGGTCAATACCGGGGAAGCGGCGCGTAAACTGGCCATGCACCCCCTGTTAAAGGGAGTGGAGGTAAAACGGGACTTACCCTCCCGGATTATCATTGCCGTCCAGGAACGCCAGGGTCTGGGGCTGGTGCCTTACCAGGGGCGCTTCTGGCTGATCGATGAAGAGGGGGTATTACTGCAGGCAGTGGACTCCCTCCAGGAAAAAAATTTGCCTCTTTTGACCGGTATCCAGCTAAAACAGCCTCACCCGGGACTGAAGCTAAACCAGCCGGGAATCAGCAGTGGCCTGGCGCTGCTCAAGATTTTGCCCCGGGAATTGTACCTCTCAACATCGGAAATCGATGTGCGGGATGAAAACAATCTGAAACTGTATACGGTGGATGGCATTGAAGTACGGCTGGGCGACGGAGAGAGAGGGCAACAGAAGATAAATCTCTTTTTGCAGGTATGGAAAGAGGTCAAAGATAAAAAACTATTGTATGTGGATGTTAGCCATCAGGGCTATCCCACCTATAAGACGGTGGAATAAAGGAGGACAGGAAAATGTGGTTGCCCATCCTGGGTCTGATTATAGGATTAGTGATCGGTTTAAGTTCTCCCCTGGCTTTGCCGGTAACCTATGCCCGTTATCTGTCAGTGGCGGTGCTGGCTGCCCTTGATTCCGTTTTTGGCGGTATCCGCGCAGGCATGGAAGGGAAATTTGATACTAAAATCTTTATCAGTGGATTTTTTACCAATACCCTGATGGCCGGTTTGCTGGCCTACCTGGGGGAAAGGCTGGGGGTTGACCTCTACATGGCGGCAATTTTTGCCTTCGGGGTACGCCTGTTCCAGAACCTGGCCATAATCCGCCGTTATCTCATAAAAAATTAGAAAAAATCCCTATTAAAAAAAAGGAAAACCGCCTTCCGCGTTGAATCTTATTACAGGGACTTTTTAAGGGAGGTTAGGTAAATGCTGGAATTCGATCTGGACCTGAATCAGTTCTGCAACATAAAAGTAATCGGCGTGGGTGGCGGTGGAAATAACGCTGTTAACCGCATGATAGCCTCCGGCCTCAAAGGTGTGGAGTTTATAGCTGTGAATACGGATGCACAGGCCTTATATCTTTCCCAGGCCAGTCACAAAATCCAGATTGGCGCCAAGCTGACCAAAGGTCTGGGTGCCGGGGCCAATCCCGATATCGGGGAGAGAGCGGCGGAAGAAAGCCGGGATGCCCTGGTGGAAGCCCTTAAGGGAGCAGATATGGTATTTGTTACTGCCGGCATGGGCGGCGGTACCGGTACCGGAGCTGCGCCGGTAGTGGCTGAGGTGGCCAAGGAGCTGGGCGCTCTGACTGTGGGTGTAGTGACCAAGCCTTTCAGCTTTGAGGGCCGCAAGCGCATGACCCAGGCGGAACGGGGGGTGGCCAATCTCAAGGCCCGGGTGGATACCCTGATCACCATCCCCAATGACCGTTTGCTGCAAATCGCTGACAAGAACACTTCCTTCATTGATGCCTTCCGTCTGGCCGATGATGTGCTGCGCCAGGGGGTTCAGGGCATCACCGACGTTATTGCTGTGCCCGGTTTAATCAACCTGGATTTTGCGGATGTGAAAACCATCATGTTCGAAACCGGGTCTGCCCTGATGGGTATCGGCACCGCCACCGGGGAGAAGCGGGCAGCGGAAGCGGCCCGGATGGCTATTTCCAGCCCCTTGCTGGAAACCTCCATTGATGGCGCTAAAGGGGTGCTGATCAATATCACCGGGGACAGCAAGCTGGGCATTCTGGAAGTCTATGAAGCGGCAGAAACCATCACCAATGCCGCTGATCCTGATGCCAATATCATCTTCGGTGCCGTTATCGATGATAACCTCAAGGATGAAGTACGGGTAACCGTTATCGCCACTGGCTTTGATCAGGTTACAGAGCGGGTCAGCCAGGGCAGCAATCCCTTCCAGCGGCCTGGTCAGCAGGACAAGCTTTATGGCCGTACCGTGGCACCCAGTGATGACAATATTGTCATCCCGCCTTTCCTGCGTAACCGCCGCTAAACTTACCAGGATTTCGACAAACTCCTGTCTGTATTAGACAGGAGTTTTCTTTTTTGCCTGCCCGATTTAGACAAATTTCTGACCAGCTTCTGTTGTATAATCAGGATGGAACGGGAGGTGCAGCCGATGGGCACCCTCTACGCTGAGGATATTTTCCTGCTTAACCTCAGTCTTAACTGGTTGATTATCTGGCTGTGTGGACGGCTTTACCACCCCTATCCGGCTCGCTGGCGGGCCTGGCTGGGGGCGGGGCTGGGGGCCCTGGCCAGTTTAGCTTATGCCTTCTTCAGTC
>NZ_BDLR01000107.1:0-362 GCF_002049395.1 Carboxydocella sp. JDF658
AAAGAGTAACGGAGGCGCCCAAAGGTTCCCTCAGCGCGAATGGAAAACGCGCGGAGAGTGCAAAGGCAGAAGGGAGCTTGACTGTGAGACCGACGGGTCGAGCAGGGACGAAAGTCGGGCTTAGTGATCCGGTGGTACCGAGTGGAAGGGCCATCGCTCAACGGATAAAAGCTACCCCGGGGATAACAGGCTTATCTCCCCCAAGAGTCCACATCGACGGGGAGGTTTGGCACCTCGATGTCGGCTCATCGCATCCTGGGGCTGAAGTAGGTCCCAAGGGTTGGGCTGTTCGCCCATTAAAGCGGTACGCGAGCTGGGTTCAGAACGTCGTGAGACAGTTCGGTCCCTATCCGTCGCAGGCG
>NZ_BDLR01000108.1:0-341 GCF_002049395.1 Carboxydocella sp. JDF658
TACCTGACAGTTATAAGGAGTTAGCCGGGTGTCAGAGGTTAACCCCATTTGCAGATGCCAGCTATACACTGAAGTTGCTTCCAACCCGACCATAACACAGCCTATATCATTAGCCTGGCAAATTTCGAGGATAAGTTGAACCAGAGATTCCATGCCCGGATTATCATTTGAGAAACGCTGGCGTTTAGTGATTGTTTCTCCCAGGTGGTCCATAAATTGAACCTTAAAATCTTTCATACTGACATCAATGCCGACAAAAAGGTTTCTCACAGTATCACCTCGCTTTCATAAAGAAAGTATAATGAAAATTGCTGCTGGGACCCAGGCATCATGGCCGGTCA
>NZ_BDLR01000109.1:0-367 GCF_002049395.1 Carboxydocella sp. JDF658
TAGAAGCAGCCATCATTTAAAGAGTGCGTAATAGCTCACTGGTCGAGTGGTTGTGCGCCGAAAATGTCCGGGGCTAAGCCTGTCACCGAAATCGCGGCTTATTCGAGGTTCGAAGTTGGAGGTTCGAGGTTCGAAGCAAGCAGAAATCCTAAGGTCTAAGCATAAAGTAAGGACCCGGGAGGAATGCCAAGATCGAACATCAAACTTCTAACATCGAACTTCGAGTAGGGGTAGGGGAGCGTTCCATGGGCGGAGAAGGCATACCGTGAGGAGTGCTGGAGCGCATGGAAGTGAGAATGCCGGTATAAGTATGCGAAAAGGCAGGTGAGAATCCTGCCCGCCGAAAACCTGAGGTTTCCTGGGGAAG
>NZ_BDLR01000110.1:0-341 GCF_002049395.1 Carboxydocella sp. JDF658
TACCTGACAGTTATAAGGAGTTAGCCGGGTGTCAGAGGTTAACCCCATTTGCAGATGCCAGCTATACACTGAAGTTGCTTCCAACCCGACCATAACACAGTCTATATCATTAGCCTGGCAAATTTCGAGGATAAGTTGAACCAGAGATTCCATGCCCGGATTATCATTTGAGAAACGCTGGCGTTTAGTGATTGTTTCTCCCAGGTGGTCCATAAATTGAACCTTAAAATCTTTCATACTAACATCAATGCCGACAAAAAGGTTTCTCACAGTATCACCTCGCTTTCATAAAGAAAGTATAATGAAAATTGCTGCTGGGACCCAGGCATCATGGCCGGTCA
>NZ_BDLR01000111.1:0-281 GCF_002049395.1 Carboxydocella sp. JDF658
CTTAACCTGTGAGCATTACGAGCAGCCTTTTTAAGCGCTTCAGCAGTAGCTTTGGGATCTGAAAAGTGCTTGTTACCTTTCTCCATCAGAAAATCAATTAAATCCTCAAGCGGTCGAGCCGCAATTTCTTCAGGAGAAAGGAACTCGGTTAAAATTGCCTCTGAAGTTGCGCCAAACAGGTTACTGAAGACCTCATTTTGTTGCAGGGTATTAAACTTGAGAAAAAGATTAGTGAGAAAATAGTTTTTCTCCCTGCTAATAGTCTGCATCAGATGATAACG
>NZ_BDLR01000112.1:0-201 GCF_002049395.1 Carboxydocella sp. JDF658
TGGGAGAGCACTTTTCATGATCAGGGCATTGATCAAGTTTCATGTAATTAGGGCAGCGCCATTTAATCCGGCATCTGTCCTGTTGAAAGCCCCAGTTAACTATAGGCAAGCCTGCAGGACAGATAGGAACACCATTCTCGTTAACAGACACTGCCCAGGGATAGGAAGCTTTTCCTTTCGCCCGCTTATTAAGGTCAATAA
>NZ_BDLR01000113.1:0-207 GCF_002049395.1 Carboxydocella sp. JDF658
ATAGGCAAGCCTGCAGGACAGATAGGAACACCATTCTCGTTAACAGACACTGCCCAGGGATAGGAAGCTTTTCCTTTCGCCCGCTTATTAAGGTCAATAAATGCCTCAGTATTATTGGCAGCAAGTAACCGGTAAATATCGTAGACGTCATGAGCAGAATCTAAAATGGCTTTTGTAAACTTAAATTCAGGATATAAGTCCAGTAAT
>NZ_BDLR01000114.1:0-201 GCF_002049395.1 Carboxydocella sp. JDF658
TCTATTACTTCGGCAAATAGCCCTAATGACCTGCCTCTGCTTTTAAGTTTAGTACAGGGTTCTCGTCATGATAGCGTTACTTTCGTTTTCGCCTGGGCAGGATTACTGGACTTATATCCTGAATTTAAGTTTACAAAAGCCATTTTAGATTCTGCTCATGACGTCTACGATATTTACCGGTTACTTGCTGCCAATAATACT
>NZ_BDLR01000115.1:0-380 GCF_002049395.1 Carboxydocella sp. JDF658
GAGACTTCGTCCCTGAAGACAGGGCTTTACGACCCGAAGGCCTTCTTCACCCACGCGGCGTTGCTCCGTCAGGCTTTCGCCCATTGCGGAAGATTCCCCACTGCTGCCTCCCGTAGGAGTCTGGGCCGTGTCTCAGTCCCAGTGTGGCCGGTCACCCTCTCAGGCCGGCTACCCATCGTCGCCTTGGTGAGCCGTTACCTCACCAACTAGCTAATGGGACGCGAGCCCATCCTTCAGCGGTAGCTTGTTCCAGAGGCCACCTTTCCTCCCTGCTTCATGCGATGCAAAGAGTGTACCAGGTATTAGCACCACTTTCGCGGTGTTATCCCTGTCTGAAGGGCAGGTTGCTCACGCGTTACTCACCCGTCCGCCGCTAAGCC
>NZ_BDLR01000116.1:0-219 GCF_002049395.1 Carboxydocella sp. JDF658
AAAATAAATTTACCCCAGAAAAAGGTGTATAGGAAAGGGTTTTTAGCGCAAAACAAGAGGCTGAGGGAAAAATTCACCCCAGCCTCAAATGTTGTAAAAAATAAGCAACAGGCACCCACCTGTGATAAAATTGAAGTTGAAAAGACAAACAATCCTACCCAGGGAGGGATGCCTGTTATGGCTATTATACCACAAATTAAGCTATTTGAGTGGACAGAA
>NZ_BDLR01000117.1:0-312 GCF_002049395.1 Carboxydocella sp. JDF658
CTTTATATCAGAATACCAGACTTAGCCCATGCTTCCAGCTTCCGGCGTAGTTACCTGATAGGCGTTTTAGCCAAAGTAGTGGTAGATATAGCTTTCTTTTTAGGCAAACCCATTGTTTTAGAAAACCTGAACTTTAGCAAAGACAGACTGGACACTAATAAAAAGTTTAACCGCATGGCTTCCAATTTTCCATTTGCGAAAATGGTAGGAGTAATGTATCGGAGAGCGACAAAAGAAGGGGTGCCTTTCAAGTTAGTATCACCCCGGCATACTTCAACCATAGGTTACTGGAAGTATATGAAACGTTACGCC
>NZ_BDLR01000118.1:0-23078 GCF_002049395.1 Carboxydocella sp. JDF658
GGCCCTTGTTCCATCACTCCTTTTTTAAGGCGCTTAATCTGGCGTTCACTTAGACCTAAGCTCATAGCTGCTTCACTGATTGATAGTTTCCCATCAATTACAGAAGAAATTACCTTGTACCTATTTAGTTGTTCTTGTGTCATTAGATAACGCACCTCGTTTTTCATAGTGACATTTTATCAAAATACTCTACAAGGTGACATTATCACAAGATAATCACACAATGTCTCAGATTTTATTTGCAAAATCTTTTCATTTTGGGTATAATTCATATTGCATACCTCCTTAGGATTAGCGATTGTGCATCAGCTGGCACAGCCTAATTCTAACGGAGGTATTTTCTTTTTTCAAAGGTCAAGTTTCTTTATTACAGGAATGCTCCTATTAATTAATTTTATGCCTCAAATAGTATTAATGCATGATTGATGCTCATAGCCCGTTTAACCTCTGCTTTCAACCAGACTACTATTCCTTCCGTGGAGTAGAAAAAGAATTCATGTCAAAATAACAATTTTGCCAGTCCAGTCCTTGAAAACTTGAGCAACTCTAAGTTCCCTAAACACGCCTTCCGGAAGATACAGCTCCAAATAGTTTTCATCTTTTTCCAACATAGATAAAATCTCAAGATCTTTTTGACAGATTTTTGCCAAGAATGTTGTCATTAAATTCCATTATTCGCTTAACAATTAGCTGATTAACAATAGCTATTTTTATTTGCCGTTTTTTTAAATGGAAGCCCAAGCTGAACCAATAATTCCCTGTTGGCTCCATTCCTACAATAGTTTCATTCTTACCATATTTTGCTGAAGCCCATCATTCAATCGTTCAACTAAACTGAACCCCTCTTCGTTGTTCTGAAAAACTACCAAACTTTTTTATTTAACACCGAGGCAGTTAAAGGCTCTGGCATAATGAGTTTCACTGCCATTATAGATATATCGACATTAAAGTCAGGTTATCAATGATTTGCATAATCTTATTATCTTCTTAATGTTATTATTTACTACTTACATAAAACCTTAAAAATTTCCATCCTTTAATAATATGACGATCTTTTTTATCGTAATGCCTACATAAAATTATTTTATATTTAATCTTATAACGAAAATCTATGTTCTGGGTAAAAATATATGGCTGCCGATGCTTCGTCGACAGCCTAGTACTTGGTTTTAAACCATGTGCTAAGTTAATTAAGCCATCTTAATTTAATAATAATATAACCACCAATAGATCCCTAATTCAATTGCAGCACCAATAGACTCTTGATTTAATGAATTGATTAAGTAGGTTAAATCGGTGCTATTGGACATAAAGCCCGTCTCAGTAATTATTGCAGGCATTTTTGTATTTCTCAGAACAGCCAAGTTCCTCACATCTTTATATGGAGGTGTATATTCCGGAAGAGAGGTAGTCCATAACACTGCATTGTGAACTTCTAACGCAAGGTTTGAGCTTTCGGTTATGTGATGATTATTTGGGTAAATTACTGTTGTTCCTCTTGCAGAAGTATTGGTACTGGAGTTATGATGTACACTAACGAAACAATTTACAGCATTATTGTTTGCAAGAGTATAACGTGTAGTCAAGTCTACATATTTATCAGTTGTCCTAGTCATAATTACAGAAATCCCGTCAGCTTCAAGATGTGCTTGAAGCCAAAGAGCGATAGACAAGTTAATATCTTTTTCATAATAAGAAACGCCATTTAATTTTCCTACAGCTCCAGAGTCAGAGCCTCCATGACCGGGATCTACACAGACTTTATATGTAGCTACTGCTGACACATTTGAAAGATTTGAAGTTTTTTCTTTGGCAGTTTTTTTAATTATTTCCCTTATTTGTTCTGGGGTTTTTCCCTTAAATTGCTCCGAAAGTATTTTTATTTTTTCCATTATTTTTTTATCTTGATCTTTAGATTCTACTTTAAAATAATCATCTCTGCTCATAGTGGAAAAATAATCAACAATGGTGCCATCAAATGTAAAAGAGATGTTTTTGATTTTAGAATCAAAACTAAAAATGTTATAACTTAAAATATCTCTTAAAACATCAGTTGAAAGGTTACGTTCCTTCATTTTATCGATTAAAAACTTATTTATATCGACATATGCAGTATTACCTTTTATTTTAAAACTGTTTATCTTTACACCGTCAGGGAATTCCTTATAACAACCAATAGGAAGATTATATCCATTAACTAAAAGATTAAGAGCAGATAGATAAGGATTATCCGCATAATCAATTTTCAAACTTACCGGTTGATACATCCAGTCTCCATTTAAATAAAAGATAGTGATATTGATAGGAATCTTCTCTTCTCTTGCGAAAGCTGATTGGACACTTGTACCAAATAATATAAAAAAAATCATGATGCAGCTAAATAGGCTTAACATTCTTTTTTTCATAAAATAACACTCCTCGTATAATGTTTTTAGAAATAATCTTTAAACGGTAATAAAAACCGTTTTGATTTTATAAAAATTGTTCCTTGAAAACTGGAAATTAGACTTTCTTCTTGCTACTGGACCAGGCACAATATAATCGTGAGATTGTTTCTGGGTAGGTATTCTCCTCCTTGAGGTTTAACCTCTTGTAAAGAGTGACCCCCAGTTTCATGGTCCGCACTTTTCACGCGTAGGTTGCACACCTTAATGTTTTCCCCTCTTATTTGCAGCAGGATTAGAGGATTAAGGTACATTAAGCTAAGTGCTCATTCCGGCAAGGTTGCTGTCCGGCCATGTTGCCTGGGACCCAGCAGCAATTTTCATTACTCCTTTTATTTGCAGCAGAATAAGGAAATTATGTGGGGTTTTAAATAAGTTAACTTCTTATTCCGGCGAAATTGCTGATCGATCATGAACTTGCATCTCAAAAATTATACTAATCAAAACATACAGAATTTATTTTTTGTTATTTATCCCTCCCTTATATCCCATTTTCAGGAATGCATTCCCTTTTATTACTATACTGCACATTTTTTTGTCAAGACAATTTTAAAAATTTTTTGTCAATTATGACAAGATTTTTCTAATACCTAAGCTATAGATGTGCTCCCTTTTACATTGCATCGCAAAAGCCGATTATTGCAATCCCATGAAACATATTAATTACACACAAAACAAGTACCGTTTTTCTGTTATATCCATTCCTCTATCCCGGACAGAATTAATTCTCTTATAAGTGCTGTTAGTGGTATGTTTAATTTTTTTGACCATCTATCTAATGCTTTGAAAAGCCTATCTTCAACGCTGAATGTTTTCATAGCGTTTAATACTATCCTGCTTCCTGAGGACTTTTTTACCGTAGAGCTTAATTCTTTTTTGCTTACTATTTTTCTCAAAAGTTCCGACTGGCTTATCTTCTTTTCCTTTAGGTAACGATTTATCCGCTCTACATCGTAACTGCTAAATCGCACTGTAACAGTTCGGTAGCTCCGGTTTAAATTTTCCCTTTCACCTTTAAATAAAATGCATTTTTCGTATAAAACTTATACTGACATGGGGGCATAACATCAGAAGGAAATACTTCCCGGTTATTACTGTCATAAAGATGCAGTGTCAATTTCATGCCGGGAATAGTCATGGTTTTGGTGGTCATAAAGTGAGCATTAATTTTAGCATTAGTCAGAGTAACTGAACTGACTTTCATGCCGATATCTGCTTTATTGTCCTCCCCGGTTACCAGGTTGGGATGATCAGTTGCCATATTTTCATCCATCACCAGGTCACCGAAGTCTATTTGCTCCGCTTCAATCTGATCAGCATTCATCAACAGCTGGGTCCCACTGACAACCTTGCTGTCGGTAGTGTTGGCTTCCACCAGCACCTGCACATAATTGGCAACCGGAAAACCCAGATGGGATAAATCGATATTTTTATAGAGCTTGAGTCCTCAGATATTTACAGTAGCCATAGTCGTCTGGGACTGAGGAAAAGCTGTCCAGCTCTCCTGTTCTTTGTTAGCCAGATTGGTATCCCCTACTGCCGGAATCAATTCAAAATTGGTACCTGTAATTTTATCCGCTTCGATCACAAAACCGCCAACTCCAGCCAGGGGCATGGCAGCAAACAGATTCCCGGTGTGGGCCAGGGTCACCAGAACGGAAAACAAACTACCCAGGGTTAAACCCAGGGACCAGAAAAATAATTTTTTGTTTAAATTGAGGATGCCTAACATCTTTTCAACCTCCCTTTCACTATATCTCCCGGCTTCCTTTAGAATGAACAATCATTCATTACTCCGCTAATATAATTATATTAGTCTGAATTTTCGCCTCTATATCTTTTGCCCAAAAGAAGATTTTGTTATCTCAAAGGTTATGTAACAAGCTTAAGCAGTTAGAACAAATTCGCCCTTCGGGCGACTTAAAAGAGTAAGCCGCAATGCTTACTCTTTTTCCCCTTTATAAACCATGCCTCCAGGACAATAAGGACATTCCAAAATTGGCATTCCTGGTGAGCCCAGGTTATCCAATTTGTCCATAGCTTTCATCTCATCTACGATAAATGCTGGCACTTCCTCTTTATACCCACATTTCTGACAATGATAATTGTAATAGGTTTCCTTCTTCTGTCCTTCGAAGGGAAGCTCCCAGTCCAGCAGTAGATCTTCTATCTCGGCCATTTCGTTTTTTATTTTCTTTTTCTTCAATGTAAATCACACCATCCTTCTCAAATGACCATATGGTTCCGTATTTGTAATGCCATATACTCCATAACTCCATCTCCTGCCCACAACATGGACATTTTAATGGATTTTCCGGTTTACCCAGTTCCACAATCCAATGATTTTCTGTGCCAGTTTGATCATATCCCGCCGATACAACCCATACCGTCTCACCATCTTAAAGTTCTTCTTCGGTATATGGTATATTAGCCTTCCGATAATTTCTAATACCCCCAGTTCTTCTTCTTTCCGTTCGTGTGTCTCATGATCTTCATACCAGAATCGTACCCGCTCTCCGTCATATTCTAATATTCTATATTCCGCTATCGCTGGCCGTGCCAAGTATCTCCCTATGTATTTAGCTGCCCCTTTCGCGCTTTTCATCCGCCTCTCTGCATATACGTAGAACCCTTTCTGATATTGTTTGTATAATCTATTTATCTGTTCTTTTATTCTAGTGCTTTCCGGATATTTCTGTTTTAGCCAATCTAATAATACCTTCTGCCAGGCTTTCCTTAAATACTCGTATGGAATAAAACCTACTCCTTTCCATATTTTGTTTTTATCTATCGCTCCTTCGGTTACCAGAACATGAACATGCGGATTAAATTTCAAGTCCCTTCCAAAAGTATGTATTACTGCTATTGCCCCGACTTCATACCCTCTTTTCCTGCCTTTCTCACGATACCAATACTGAATTACTTCTGCTGCTTTATCACTCAGATCTTTTAGCCAATCTCGGTTACGGTAAAACATCACCCTTAATTCTTCTGGAACGGTAAATACCATATGTCTATGTCCTATTTCTAATATCCGTTCTGTTTGTTTTTCTACCCACTTTTCTATATAAACTTTTCCACATCGATTACAAAATCTACTCTTACATGTAAATGCTACTTTCTTTTTCTCGCTCCCGGTACAATTAGTACATATGTATTCTGCATAACCGTACTTTGGGTCCCCGCATTTTATTGCCTTTTCTACCGCTTCAATTACACTCTCCCTCATGTCTCCCGGTATTTTTTCTCCGTATATTTGGAGAAACCGTTCCCAATGTTCTTTAAGTATATCGACTATTTTTATTGATTGTTTATTTTCTTTCTCATGCGCTCTCATATTTCTACCTTAACACCCTAAGTTATCCACATCAAGCCTTAAAGCATAATTTCCTAAACATTGAAAAAGCCACAGGTTATATCTGTGGCTTTTCAGGTTAAGATTCCGTCACTTCCCCGTAAATCAGAGTAGCCGGTGCCGGCTGCTGACAGCTGATGGTAAAAGCGGCTTTTACTTTAGCCATTACTTCCGCCAGCCGCCGTTCCTCGTTGACATGGAGCCAAACCAGTGGTTCGCCAGCCGCCACCGCCTCTCCTACTTTCTTGTTAACTACCAAACCAACGGCCAGATCCACTTTTGATTCCTTGGTCTCCCGGCCAGCCCCCAGCATGGTGGCTGCGATCCCTAGCTCCTCGGCTTCGATTCGCGCCACATAGCCATCCTGTTCTGCCAGGAGAGGAATTACCTTTTGGGCCTGAGGCAGGAGCTCAGGCTGGTCGATAACCCGGGGGTCACCGCCCTGGGCAGCTACCATTTCTTTGAATTTGGCCAGAGCCTGCCCATTCTGCAGCAGTTCCTCCAGTCTGGCCCGGGCTGCCGCCGGATTGGCAGCCTTCCCAGCCAGTGTGACCATGTGGGCTCCCAGAGTCAGGCAAAGTTCCCTCAAATCGGAGGGACCGCCGCCTCTTAAAGTTTCAATAGCCTCTTTAACCTCAAGGGCATTGCCAATCGCCCGACCCAGAGGCTGGTCCATATCGGTAATTACCGCTACTGTTTTTCGCCCTACCTCCTGGCCGATGGCCACCATGGCCCGGGCCAGGGCGAAAGAATCCTCCAGGGTTTTCATAAAGGCCCCGCTGCCGGTTTTAACATCCAGTACGATGGCATCTGCTCCAGCAGCAATTTTTTTACTCATAATAGAGCTGGCAATCAAGGGAATAGAATCCACAGTTGCTGTGACATCCCGCAGGGCATACAGCTTTTTGTCAGCCGGGGCCAGATTGCCTGTTTGCCCGACAACAGCCGCCCCAACTGTGTTGACATTGCGGATAAACTCCTCTTTATTCAGCTCTACACGGAAACCGGGAATGGACTCGAACTTATCCAGAGTACCACCGGTATGTCCCAGACCGCGGCCGCTCATCTTGGCTACCGGTGCCCCGGCTGCTGCTACCAGAGGAGCCAGCACCAGGGTGGTGGTATCCCCGACGCCACCGGTGGAATGCTTATCTACCTTGATCCCGGCAATGCCACTTAGGTCCACCTGATCGCCAGAACGGACCATAGCCATGGTCAAATCCGCTGTTTCCCTGGCATTCATCCCCCGCAGGAAGACAGCCATGGCCCAGGCGGCCATCTGGTAATCGGGAATTTCATTGCTGGTATAGCCCTGGACCATGAATTCTATTTCCGCCTGGCTCAATTCGCCGCCATCCCGTTTTTTGCGGATAATATCATATGCGCGCATGCCCTTTCCTCCTTACATCGCTGCCAGAATTCCCTTGATCAATTGAATGAAACGGGGCCGGGCCTGTTCCGCCACCGCAACTACCTGCTCATGCTCCAGCTTTTCCAGGTGTTCTCCTATCGCCATATCGGTGACACAGGCTATTCCCAGTACCTCCATGCCCCCATGGTTAGCAACAATCACTTCCGGGACTGTGGACATGCCCACCGCGTCGCCGCCGATCTGGCGCAGGAAAATCAGTTCTGCCGGGGTACAGTAATTAGGCCCGCTGACCGGCACATATACTCCTTCCTGCAGTTTTACTCCCTGTTCCCCGGCCACCTGGCGGGCAAGGGCACGCAAACGGCGGCTGTAGGCTTCACTCATATCAGGGAACCGGGGCCCAAATTCCTCCAGATTGGGGCCAATCAAGGGATTGCTGCCAATGAAATTAATATGGTCAGAAATTAACAGCAAGTCCCCGGGAGCAAAAGTGGGATTCATCCCTCCGCAGGCATTGGTAACTATCAGCTCTTTTATCCCCAGGGCCTGCATCACGCGAATGGGAAAGGTTACTTCCTGCAAGCTATAACCTTCATAGTAGTGAAAGCGTCCCTGCATGGCCATAACCCGTTTGCCAGAGAGCAAGCCGATAACCAGGCGGCCAGCATGGCCTGCCACAGTGGAAACCGGGAAATAGGGGATTTCGGCATAATCCAGAATTACCGTTTCCTCAATCTCCTCTGCCAGTGAGCCCAGCCCGGACCCCAGCACCAGACCGATTTGGGGCAGCTCCCGGCCAGCCAGTGCTTTTTTAATATAGCTTGCTGCATCCTTAATTTTTTCCCTTAACTCTAACATAACTCCACTATCCCCTTTACCAGCGCTAAAAATTGCTTTTTAATTCTTTCAGCAGTTTCCATTACTTCACTGTGGTCCAGTTTCTCTGGCAAAATTCCGGCCGCCATATTGGTGATACAGGAAATACCCAGCACTTCCATGCCGCTGTGATTGGCTACAATAACTTCAGGCACAGTGGACATCCCCACCGCATCAGCACCAATTTTAGCCAGATAACGGATTTCGGCCGGGGTTTCATAAGAAGGCCCGGTCATGGCGGCATAAACCCCTCGCTGCAGCTTAAAACCCTGGCTGGCTGCTACCCGGTCTGCGATTTCCTGGAGACGGGCACTGTAAGCAGCACTCATGTCCGGAAAACGGGGGCCAAAATCATCCCAGTTAGGTCCAATCAGAGGGTTGCTGCCCATCAAATTAATATGGTCGGTTATCAACATCAGGTCTCCCGGTTTAAACTCCCGGTTGATACCACCGGCCGCATTGGTAACGAACAGCTGGCGTGCCCCCAGTAGCTTCATGACCCGTACCGGGAAGGTGACTTCTCCCATGCTGTAACCTTCATAATAATGAAATCTACCCTGCATAGCCACTACCGTTTTGCCTTTCAGCTTGCCCAGCACCAGACGACCGGCATGACCTTCCACAGTGGATACCGGGAAATGAGGGAGCTCCCGGTAGGGAATGGTCACTGCCTCCTCGATTTCCTCCGCCAGAGCCCCCAGTCCGGATCCCAGGATCAAGGCAATTTCCGGCAGGTAATCGGTGTGACGGCGAATGTACTCCACAGCTTCAGTCAATTTGACTTTCCAGGCTCGTTCCATGCTTTAACCTCCCCTATTTTAGATCTGTCAGAAAAGAGGTGCCGACTTCGATTTCCGTGCCCAGGGCCCGGGCAATGGTTTGCCCGATATCGGCAAAAGTGGACCTGGTCCCCAGGTTTACGCCCCCCTGATAGCGGGGGCTATAAACCAGGAGGGGAGTATACTCCCTGGAGTGATCTGTACTGGCATCAGTAGGATCACAGCCGTGATCTGCCGTAATAATTAACAGGTCATCATTGCCCATCCGTCCCATGATTTCCGGCAAGCGCTGGTCAAATTCGCTTAAAGCCCGGGCATAACCTTCTACATCATTGCGATGGCCATAGAGGGAGTCAAAATCCACCAGGTTGGCAAAAATCAAGCCCTGGTCGCCCTGGTCCATGAATTCCAGCGTTTTGTCCACAGCATCCATATTGGATTTGGTGAGTTTATGCTGGGTCACACCCCGGCCATCATAGATATCTTTAATTTTTCCCACTGCCATTACTTCCAAACCCAGTGCCTTGATTTTATCCAGCAACATGGTTTTGGGGGGCTGCAGGGAATAGTCATGACGCCGCTCAGTCCGCTTAAATGCTCCCGGTTGCCCGATAAAGGGCCGTGCTATTACCCGCCCTACGGCATGATCGCCAACCAGAAGTTCCCGGGCGATTTGGCACATGCGGTAAAGCTCCTCGATAGGTATAACCTCTTCGTGAGCGGCAATCTGGAAAACGCTATCAGCCGAAGTATAGACAATAGGATAGCCGGTACGCATGTGTTCTTCGCCCAGCTGTTCAATAATCACTGTCCCGGAAGCAACCACATTGCCCAGGGTCTTGCGGCCGATCCGCCGTTCAAATTCAGCAATAATTTCCGGTGGGAATCCCTGGGGATAAGTGCGAAAAGCCTTCTCCAAAATGATGCCAGCCATCTCCCAGTGGCCAGTGGTGGTATCCTTGCCATTGGACATCTCGGCACAGCGACCATAAGCTCCCCTGGGATTGCTGATCGGTTGCAGGTGGGGAAAAGACCGGATATTGGCTAGCCCTAGCTGAATCAGGTTGGGGACTTTCAATCCTCCTACCCTTTCGGAAATATGGCCCAGGGTATCAGCCCCGGCATCGCCATACCTGTCGGCATCCGGCAGGGCGCCAATACCCGCACTGTCCAGTACGATTAGGATTGCCCGTTTAAATATTGCCATTTTAGCTTCCTCCTCTGTGCAAACGTTTCTCCACCAATAATGTTAGTCGTCTGACCTTTAGTAATTATTCTATTCCACACCGAAAAAGAAAATCCTGCCTGGTCAGCAGGATTTATCAAAAAATATTTTTCTTAATTCAACAACCGCCAGATCTGTTTCATCAACACCGGGGTAAAGTAAGTTTCTGTTAATGCCCCCAGAAATAATAACCCGCCATAAAGCAGAAAAACCAGAAAATAGGCCAGCAGCACATCCCTGCCATCCCCCTGCCGTCGCCCCAGTCTGCTTTTAAGCCAGTACAGTGCAAAACGCTGGGAACTGACCGCAGCGGCCCAGTACATAGGCAGGAAGAAGAGATTTTGCGGTAAAAGGGCAACCAGGGCCAGAACTGCCCCGGCAGCAGCTTTTTCCGCAGTCAGGAAGGCTGCTGTAAAACCCAGGGCAAACCCCCGCAAGAAGACCACAACCCAGACTAACGGCAGGGTCAGGACAAACAGGCCACCCAGAAAAAGCAAAAACAGGCTGCGTCCCTGTTCCAGGACCAGGGACCAGAAATACCTGCCCCGATCCACATCCAGACTGGACAGGTTTTGCCAGAAATGGTCCACCAGCAGGGTCAGCTGCTGTTTCTGACCAGCATCAAGAGCCCCTGGCCCCAGGGCCCCCAGAATATAGCCGCTGAAATAAAGGAGGAGCACCCAGAGATAACTCATCCAGCGCTCCCGCAAATACTGGCTCAATATCTTCTTCAGTCTCCGCATTTTCATCCTCCTCCCTGTCCTATATTTATGGGACAAGAGAGGAAAATATCCCAGGTCAGGATGAAAAATCAAGGACTTTCCAGCAACAGACGCCCAATATACTCGGCAGCCAGCACGTCTTCCAGGGAATTGCCACTGGCCGCCACTACCGCCACCCCGGTGCCCAGTTCCCGGGCCTTTAGTCTGGCCCGCTCCGCCCCCAGCCGGGCTGGCTCTGTCCCCCGGCGCCCGATGGTGCGGGCAATGGTAGCCGTTAGCACCGCTGGAGCTCCTGCTGTGACAGCAGCATCATAGGCAACCCCGCCGGTATCACTGACCAGTAGAATAACCTTTCCTGCAAAATCCGCCATTTTCGCCGTTTCCGCCCCCAGGTTGGGCAGGACCAGCTCGGGTGTTAATCCCGTTTCCGCCAGCCCGGCCAGAGCCTTCTGGCAGCGCGCCCTCCGTTCCTCTTCCTGGCCATACCTGGGTTCACTGACCAGAATCACTCCCGTCCCCAGCTCCCGGGCCTTTTGGCCCGCCTCCATTCCCCGCTGTCGAGGCTGAACAGCCACCGGGGCCCTGGTTTGATCGGGACTGGCCCCGATCACAGCTGCCGCCCCTGCCTCCAGCAGGCCTTCCGCAGTGGTGGACATATCAATTACATCCACTATTACTACCACCAGCCCCTGGCGGGCAGCAGCCGCAGCCCCGGAAGCATTAACAGTGACCGTTACCAGTGGGACAGGGTGACTAACCTTGCAGGATTCGCCCATAAGTACCGCCTCCTCCGGCCTGAATTTTCACCTGGCCCTGGCGACAGGCCAGAATCAGAGCGGCTATTTTCTCCCCGGCAGTCCGAATGAGATCTTCTGCTGGCACCTGATGTAAAATAGCCATTTCCGTCCCAAATTGGCTCAACAAACGTTCCATGGTTTTCTTACCGATACCAGGCAGAAATTGCAAGGGCACTTGATAGTAATAGGGAGGATGCTTACCCCCGACCGCCGGCTCGGTGGTAATCGCCACCAGCCGGTCCAGCACCCCGGTAATCAGTTGCTTGCTGCCACAGGCAGGGCAAAATGTCACCGGCGGCTTCTCCTCTCCGGCAGTCCAGCCACAATCTGCACAGGCACTGCGGTGATATTTGCCCAGCCGCGGATCGAGCCCCCAGTTGGCTATGATTCTCCTGCCATCCTGATGGTAGAAGGCTTTCAGCATTTCCCTCCAGTTGAGCTCTGCCAGCAACAGTTCATTATATTCCCGCCCGATTTTCTCCAGGGAGTGCGCATCAGAATTGCTCAAAAAAGCTACCCGTGCCAGTTCGGCCAGCCGCTCCGCCATGGCAGTATCAGCGCTCAAGCCCAGTTCCAGCACCCGGATTTCTTGCTGTTCCGCCGGAGTGAGCAGTTCCCCGAGACTGGCACAAGCACAGCCGTATAGCCCCTTATGCGGGGTAAAAGCATGAGCCGGTGCCAGCAAACCTCCCAGTTCCAGGGTTTGCTGCAAAATCTGGCTCAAACTGAGGTGGGCCCGCTGACTGGAAAGGTGCAAATTGCGCATAAAACCGGCCAACCAGGTACTAAACTGCTCCATTTCTTCCAGTCCTGGAAAATAGGCCAGGAAATGGGCCCCTTCCCTGCTCTCCACCTCCGCCCCCGGAACCAGCAAAGTCCGCTGACGGTACAGCAGCCCTCCTTCTGGCAGTGGCTGCAAATCCCCTGCTGCTATCATTTCCTTCAAATCAGCCAGTACTCCAGGGGCCTGGGCATCGATAATTCCCACAATATCCAGCCCCTTGCGGTAAGCTGCTTCTGCCAGCACTGCCGGCAGGGTAAGCCGCCGGGAAGCGGTGATTTTCACCGGCCGCCCGGCTGTGGTAGCCCCTAAATGTATATGCAAATCAGCATAAAAACTGCGCATCCTTTTCCTCCCGTCTCCAAATTACCAGACAATCTGCCGGGCAGCCAGCCGCCCGGCAGCCGCTGCGGCGGCGAAAAATTCCCTGTCTTCCGCCGGCGAGCGGCCCATGGTAGTAACTTGTAGCTGATATTCCTCTACCATGGCCTTGACCAGGTCATCAGCCTCCAGTTCATACAATCGATGTTTGGTCAGAATCCCTGCCCCGGTTAGCTGGCGCCTGACCAGGTGGGCTTTGGCTGGCTCCAGCCGGGGTAATGCCAGCTGACAGGGGGCCAGGGCCACTTCGGCCAGGGCAGTCAGGGTGTGATGGCTTACCCCCTGATGCCTGGGACGAGGGTCGGCAAAACTGAGGCGGGGAACGGCGATAGCCTTGCCCCCCATGGTATGGACGGCATTGATAGCCTGTCCCTGCTCCACCCCGGTATATCCCCACTTGCTGCCAGTGCCCACAATTCCTGGCCCCATGGCGATGACAATTACATCCGCCCGGGCAGCAACTTTAGCAACTGCCAGCGCAGAATAAAGGTTAACTGCTTCCAGGTCTCCGCCAAATGCGTGGCCGCAGGTAACAGTAGCAGAAATTAGCCCCTTTTCCTTCAGTTCCCGAACCAGCCGGGAAAAGGCAAGGGGCAGAGCTGCCCCATCAGTCATTACATATACCACCCGCAACCGATGACGGCATTCCCGCTGAATACCTACACATACTGCCGGCAACTGGCTATGCAGGGTGGCACAAACCACCGGCGTCTTTTTTAGACCGGTAAAGTTTTTCAATTCTTGATGCCAGGGGCTGGCCTCCTCTTCCGCAGCCAGCACCTTTAACTGCATAGGGGTATAGCGCAGTTTCATGATATGACCCTGGCCCTGCAGTTCTTCCCGGGGGCAGGAGAAATTGGCCATGACATAGTGAAAACCTCCCGTGCCCAGGCCCAGCTCTACTGCAGTGGTGTTGAGCAAAACCCGGTCCCCTGGTTGACAGGGCCCGGTCAAGGGGGGATAATTGACCGCCCGGGCTTTCTCCCCTCCCATTTCCACTTCCAGTTCCTGATAATCTCCTAAATCCCGCTTTACCGTCAGGACTATCCCTTCTTTTCTGGCAATCACGCCCTCTACCTCCAGTCATGGGCAGTTTTAACGATAGCCAGTACTACCTCCGTCAGTTTAACCAGATCGCTGATAGCCATTTTTTCTTCTACTGAATGTACATTTTGCATGCCAATCCCCAGGTTGGCCGTCGGCAAGCCCAGTCCAATGAAGATATTGGCATCACTGCCACCCCCGGTACTGTCCAGACTGGGCGTAAGACCACAGGCCTGGATAGCCTGGCGGGCAATCTGAACTACCGGTTCCTCTGGTTTCAGGTTTATCTCAGGATAGAGATCTTCTACAGTCAGCTGTACATAGGCGCCAAACTCCTGGGCTGTCTGTTCCAGAATGGTGGTCATTTGCTTGGTCTGGGCATGCAGTTTACGCGGATCCAGAGAACGGGCTTCCCCTTTCAGGTTAACCATATCGGGGATAATATTGGTAGCCTTACCCCCTTCGATTACCCCAATATTGGCTGTGGTCTCGGCATCAATGCGGCCCAGGGGCATGCGGTCAATGGCCCGGGCTGCCACTTGAATGGCACTGATACCTTTTTCCGGCTCCACCCCGGCATGGGCGGCCTTACCGCGAATAGTAGCCTCAATTTTGGTTTGGGCCGGCCCCCTGACCACAATGGAGCCCACCGGTCCACCAGCATCGAGAACAAACCCAGCTATACTCTGCAATTGCTGGCGATGCAACTGTTTGGCCCCCAGCAAGCCACATTCTTCTGCTACTGTGATTACCAGTTCAATCTCCCCATGGGGCAGGTTGTTTTCCTTAATTATACGGATGGCTTCCAGAATGGCCGCCAGTCCAGCTTTGTCATCCCCACCCAGGATGGTATCACCCGCACTTCGGATGATATCTCCTTCGATTAAAGGCCTGATACCCCGGCCTGGTTCCACTGTATCCAGGTGGGCACTGAAAAAAATGGGCATGCCCTGCCCATCCCCGGGAAGCCGGGCAATCAAGTTACCGGCAGTGCCATTAATAGCTTTACCTGCCTCATCTTCTTCCACTGTCAAGCCCAGTTCAATCAGGCGAGCTTTATACCAATCCGCCATGGCCCGCTCCTGGCGGGAAGGGGAATCGATTTGCACCATTGTCAAAAATTCGTGTACCAAGCGTGAAGTATTTACCATGAAACTACCTCCGTCCTTTCCAAATAATAGTTGCCATAGTAGTGCCTCCGGCTTTTTTATCTATTTTATCATAAGCGGGAAGAAAAGAAAAAAGGCCCAGCAGGCCTAAATTAAAATTGAAAAGATTTAACTAACAGCGGTTTGCAGCTGCTGGCTCACATAAGTGGCCCCGCGCTCCAAAGCCTGCATGTTAAGCGGAATTAACTTGTGCCGGTACTCGGGCAGCACCTTTTTCAGGGCCTCTTCCAGGGACTTGAAACTGACCATACTGGTTAATGCCACCAGCGCACCCAGAATGACCATACCTGCTACCCGGGGATTGCCCAGCTCTTCAGCGATTTCATTGGCAGGAATATAGAAAGCTTTAATATCAGTTCGTTTTACCTGGCGGTCCACAAGGGAGCTGTTGACCAGAATCAACCCACCTGGCTTGACCGCTGGTTCAAACTTATCCAGGGAGGGGATATTCATGATAATGGCAGCGGTAGGGTTAAAAACTACCGGCGAACTGATGGGACGGTCACTGACAGTCACACCGCAGTTGGCTGTTCCTCCCCGCATTTCCGGACCGTAGGAAGGAATCCAGGCCACATGTTTACCTTCAAACATCCCGGCATAGGTCAGAAGCTGGCCCATGGACATAATTCCCTGGCCCCCGAAGCCGGCCATGATAATTTCATGTAACATCCTATTTCACCTCCGCCGGGGTTTTAAATTCCCCCAAGGGATAATAGGGAATCATCTTTTCTTCCAACCATTTGGTTGCTTCAATGGGAGTCATACCCCAGTTGGTAGGACAGGTGGACAGCACTTCTACCAGTGTAAAGCCTTTCCCGGCCATCTGGGTTTCAAAGGCTTTGCGAATAGCTTTTTTAGCCTGCATAATATATCTGGGATTGATCACTGTTGTCCGGGCAATATAGGCTGCGCCATCTAAGGTTGAAAGCATTTCCGCTACCCGGACCGGGAATCCCTGGGTTTCAGTGTTACGACCAAAAGGTGAGGTGGTAGTCTCCATACCCGGTAGAGTAGTGGGGGCCATTTGGCCTCCAGTCATGCCATAGATTGCATTATTAACGAAAATTACAGTAATCTTTTCCCCCCGGGCAGCAGCATGAACGATTTCCCCGGTTCCAATCGCAGCCAGGTCGCCATCCCCTTGATAGGTAAACACCGCTGCATCAGGATGAACCCGTTTGATGCCAGTAGCCACAGCAGGAGCCCGGCCGTGGGCAGCCTGAAACATATCACAGTTAAAGTACTCATAGGCAAAAACAGAACAACCTACCGGGGCCACACCAATAGCCCGGTCCAGCAAATTCATCTCTTCCAGCACTTCCGCCACCAGACGGTGAATAACCCCATGGGTACAGCCAGGGCAATAATGGAAGGGCTTTTCCGTTAACCCCCTGGTTCTGGTAAAAACTTTTTTCATTTCTGCCATCAGAGAGCCCCTCCTTCCGCCAGGCCCTTAATACCAGCCACAATCTCATCCAGCATTGGCAGAATACCGCCCATTCGACCGTAGAAATATACCGGTTTTTTCCCGTTAACCGCCAGCTTGACATCTTCTACCATCTGGCCGGCACTCATCTCTACGGACAGAAAAGCTTTAGCCTGTTCAGCCCGACGATTGATGATCTCAGCAGGGAAAGGCCAGAGGGTAATCGGTCTGATCAGTCCAGCCTTGATGCCTTCTTCCCTGACCAGGTCCACCGCACCCTTGCAAATCCGGGCTGAGGTGCCATAGGCTACCAGGATAATCTCTGCGTCATCCGTGCAGTATTCTTCATAGCGAACTTCCCTGGCCGCGATTTCCGCATACTTCTTCTGCAAATGCCGGTTGAATTCCTCATTGTCCTTATCCACGATATGCAGGGAGTTAATGATATTGTTGCTGGCGCGTCCCCGCTTGCCCGTTGCTGCCCAGGGCTTTTCCGGCAGCCGGGGCTGGTAATTATCATCTATTTCTACCGGTTCCATCATCTGGCCCAGCACTCCATCACCCAGTACCATCACCGGGTTACGATACTGGTCAGCCAGGTCGAAAGCCAGAATAACCAGATCCACGATCTCCTGCACAGAGGAAGGCGCCAGGACGATCATGCGGCCATCACCATGGCCAGGCGCTTTGGTAGCCTGGAAATAGTCGGCCTGGGAAGGCTGGATATTGCCCAGTCCCGGTCCGCCCCGCATGATATTGACAATCACCGCTGGAACCTCAGCACCGATCAAGTAGGAAATTCCCTCTTGTTTCAAACTGATACCAGGACTGGATGATGAAGTCATGACTCTGGCCCCGGCACCCCCAGCCCCAAAAACCATGTTGATGGCAGCCACTTCACTTTCGGCCTGCAAAAAAACTCCGCCCACTTCCGGCAGCCTTTTGACCATGTAGTGGGGCAACTCGCTCTGGGGAGTAATGGGATAGCCGAAAAAATATTTGCATCCGGCCAGGACAGCCGCTTCCCCGATCGCTTCGTTGCCTTTCATCAGCAGTTTGGCCATCTTACTCCCCCTCCTTGCTTTCCTTTTCTACTTCTATAACTACATCCGGACACATGCGGGCACACATAGCACATCCGATGCACTTTTCCATCTCCTTAACGGTGGCCGGATGAAAGCCCATGGCATTAAAATGCTCCGCCAGGGTGATAATTTGCTGGGGACAAACGTGCAAACACAGTTCACAGCCTTTGCAGCGTTCTTCCCTGAATGTTACTCTGGGCATTGCTTCTTACCTCCTCACTTACCTGTTACCGGGCTTAAACATAGTGCGGGGATCAGTGTTGAAAGTCTGCTGGTCCCGTTGCCAGGGTGTTAGCATGAAACGTTCCAGGGTAAGGAAATTGCGGCCCGGCAAAAGTTCACTGACTTCTGGCAGTAACCCTGGTAATACCCCTACCCAGGCCAGAGGTATACCGGCCTGTATCGCCGCCTCCTCCACCAGGAGGGTACCTTCAAAGACCTGCTGGACTGTAGTAGCTTCCCCTAAATTGGGATTAGCGACAAAATGGGTAATCTTCAGCCTGGCAGCCCTTTCAATCTCCTCTTTTACCTTCAGGATTTCGGCGGGCTTTCTGGTAAAGGGACGGAAGGTGTTAACCACCAGGTACAGCTGATAGCTGCTGGCCTCAATCTGTGCGGCAAAACGGCCCAGAGCCGTAGCCCCCACCTCATCACCGCCTACATCCCAAATCACTGGCAGTTGTGGTTGGCTCAGGACCCCGTAAATAGCCGGTGTGAGAGCCGGTAAATCAGCCAGAGCCAGCTTGCCTTCTGATACGATCACATCAATTCCGTCCTCTGCCAGTTTTTCCTTCAGTTCCCGCGAACGGAAGTAGAGATTGACAATATCCAGATCCACCAGAGCCACCCGTCGATCTGCTTGTTTTCTGGCATAAGCGAAATTAACCGCCATTTCGGTTTTACCACTGCCATAATAGCCAACAAAAACATAGTTTTTCACTAAAATTCCTCCCCGGCAGGCAACACCCTGACCAGTAGCTGTCGAGCTTGAGCCCAGTTCTGAATGGGCTCAAGTACTTGCTGATCCAGCAGAAGTTCCCCGGCCAGCACCAGCCGTCTGGCCTGCCCCTGGCTCAATGTCCATAAACTGCCCAGCCCTTTTAAACTCTGATATACCACCGTGCTGGCCAGCTCAGGGGGCAATTTTTCTCCGGGCTGCCATTCCCTCCCCAGATAGGCGGCTATTCCTCCCTTACTCCGCACCAGTTCTTGCGCTTTCGCTCCGGATAGCTTTTGCTGACAGAGCCATTCCAGCCAGGCCAGGGTCGGCAGTTGTCCAGTGGATAATGGTCCCAGCGGCCCCTCTCCTTCCCAATAGCTTAACACATCTACCAGCTTTTTGCCAACCCCCAGAGAGACAAAGGGATACTGTCCCAGATAGAGATAAAGCCAGGGCTCATCCGCAGCCGGTATCTGTTTTTGCCAGAGGGCCAGGGGAAACAGGGGCTGGCGTCTTACGGAAGCATGCCCGCTCAGTTCCAGTTCTGCTGGTAACTGAATCGTCCCCAGCAGATACTGCATCTCTACCGGTACCCCTGTTTCCAGTAAAATCTCCGGTATATTCTGTTCAGTGTCAGTAGCCAGCAGGATGATGCGCTGAGGCGGATAAGTGCTAAGCAAGGACCCGTGCAGCCGTGCCCTTGCTTCAGCTCTGGACAGCCAGAGATCTCCCACCTGTTTTCGTTCTGCTCTGACGATTATTCTCTGCCAGTCCCGTCGTTCTTGCCAGTACCACAGGTAGGTGTTCACAGATATCCTCCTCACTTGCGCAAAAAGTTATTGCGCACCTGCCCGATTGTCCGGATCCGTTCCTCAGCCATGACTTCTGCTGCTTTATAGGTGGGAATATTGTCCCGTTTAGCAATGGCAAATACCCGCAAGATATTATCATAAATACCTGCGATTTTCTGGATTGCCCGTTCCCGATTGTATCCTTCCAGCTCATCAGCCACATTGATCAAACCGCCGGCGTTGATGACAAAGTCAGGGGCATAGAGTATGCCTTTTGCTTCCAGCTCATCCCCGTGCCGTTCTTCCTTCAGGACATTGTTGGCAGCACCGGCGATAATCTGGAATTTGAACTGGGGCAGAGTCTCATCATTTACTACTGCCCCTAACGCACAGGGGGCAAATATCTCCGCTTCCACGCCATAGATGGCTTCCGGTTCTACTGCCCGGGCACCAAATTCCTGCACCACTTTTTCAACCCGTTCGGGGAAGATATCGGTTACAACCAGTTTGGCTCCTTCATCAGCAAGATACTTACACAGGTAATAACCTACGTGGCCCAGGCCCTGAACAGCTACAGTCATACCGGAGAGGGAGTCAGTGCCAAATTTTTCTTTGGCCGCTGCTTTCATCCCTTTCCAGACACCAAAAGCGGTCATGGGAGACGGGTCACCCGAACCACTGGCTACCCCGGTTACCCAGCGGGTTTCCATGCGTACATATTCCATATCCTGTACCGAAGTGCCTACATCCTCAGCGGTAATATAGCGGCCATTGAGGCTTTCCACATAGCGACCAAAAGCCCGGAACAGCGCCTCACTCTTATCTTTTCTGGGGTCACCGATAATAACCGTTTTGCCTCCGCCCAGGTTGAGGCCGGCAGCAGCTGCCTTATAGGTCATACCCCGGGACAGCCGCAGGGCATCAAGGATGGCATCATCTTCACTGGCATAAGTCCACATCCGGGTACCACCCAGAGCCGGGCCCAGGGTAGTATCATGGATGGCAATAATAGCTTTCAGCCCTGAAGCCTTGTCGTAACAGAGAACGACTTGTTCATAATCATATTTTTTCATGTACTCAAATACTTCCAGACTCATTTCTCCTTACCTCCTTTGATTTTGCCAGGCCAGCACCTGGGCGAGAGCAATGGAATAGAACTTGGCATAGTGGCTATCCGCCCGGGATGTGAGAATAATAGGAGCACTGGCCCCTGTGATGGTTCCAGCTGTCTTAACACCACCAAAAGCTACCGCTGTCTTGTACAACACATTTCCCACTTCCAGATTGGGTACCAGCAGGATGTGAGCATCCCCCTGAATTTCCCCTTTCACCCCCTTGTGTAGAGCCGCTTCTCTGGAAAGAGCCACATCTAAGGCCAGTGGCCCATCCACTATGGCATGAGGAATTTGTCCTCTTTCACCCATTTTGGCCAGTACAGCGGCATCCAGGGTAGCAGGCATATCGGGATTAACCAGTTCCAGCCCGGCTATTACTGCCACTTTGGGCTGCTGGTAGCCCAGCGCCCTGGCTACCCCGACGGCATTATTGATCATCTCAACCTTCTGCTGTAAATTGGGATTGATCACCATGCCCCCATCAGTCATGAAGGTGATGCGGTCAGGTCCTGGTCCCTCCAGCAAGGCCACATGACTCAGCACCTTGCTTTTGCGTAGCCCGGTATCCTTGTCCAGAATTTGTTTCATAATTACAGCACTATGAACCAGACCTTTCATCAGCATATCCGCCTGTCCGGTTTTTACTGCCACCACTGCCATCTGGCTGGCTTTGACAGGATCCCTTTCATGGATAACTTCAATCTCAGCCCTGTTCAGGTCCAGCCCTGCTTTGACAGCAGCCTTCTTGATTTCCTCCTCATCCCCAAATAGGCGGGCGGTAATCAGGTTTTCTTCGATGGCTTCCCTGACGGCTGCCAGTACTTCACAGTCCTGAGCCACCGCTACCGCCAGGCGCTGGGAGGGATAACTGCGGGCAGTTTCCACCAGCTGGTCAAAATTGGTAATCACTCACCGCTCACTCCTTCAGGATAAATTCGCACAGATTCTTCCCCGGCCAGGACACGAAAAACCCCCTCAGCCAGGGCTGGCAGTTCCTCTTCTCCCGGGTAGACAGTTATCGGCGCCAGCCAGTTTAAAGCTGAAGTCAATTGCTCCATTAACCAGTGAGAAAAAGCCATGCCTCCGGTAAACAGCAAAAACCGCGGTAATGTATCTAAAATGGCGGCCATCGCCCCGATTTCCTTAATCAGTTGCTTTACCATGGCCTGTAAAGCCAGGCGGGCTTTCTCATCTCCTGCCTCTGCCCGCTTTTCCGCTTCCACCAAACTGTTGGTTTCCAGGTAGGAAACCAGTCCTCCACCCCCGACTAGCCTTTTGGCCAGGGGTGGATAGTGATAGTCCGTCTCTTCCGGCCAGTAAGCCAGTGCCGCTGAAGGCAGGGCCCCGGCCCGTTCCGGACTCATGGGTCCGCCCTGGTTGGCATTGCTGACATCAATGATTCTACCCTGCCTTACAGCCGCTACGGTGATGCCCCCACCCAGGTGAACAGCTACCCCGGTTAACTCCCGCGGGGAACAGGATTGTTCCTTTTGCCAGCGCAACAGGGCCCGCCGGATATTAAGGGCATGTAAATGGGAAAAACGCCTGATTTCCGGCAATCCAGTTCTCCGAGCTTCCGGAATCATTTCATCTACAGAAACAGGATCGACTATATATGCTTCCACCCCATAACGGTCAGCCAGCATTCTGGCCAGTATCCCGCCCAGATTGGAGGGATGCTGGCCTCCCCAGCCCTGTCTTAAATCTGCAAGCATGGCCTCATTGACCAGATAAGTGCCACTGTGCAAGGGGCGCAGTAACCCACCGCGTCCAACCACCCCTACCAGTTTTCCGCCTCCCAGACCTTTCTCCGCCAGCAGACGCTCCAGGTCGGAAAGACGAAGGGGAAGCTGTTCCACAACATTTTCTCTATATGCTAGTTCAGCCACCGAATAGCGCAAGGTTTCCTGCCAGAGCACTGTACCGTCTTCTGCAATAACCGCCACTTTTGTTGAAGTTGAACCCGGGTTAATCGCCAGTACTACCTGTTTTGCCATCATACTTCCCCCTTCAGCTATTAGTTTTAGCAAAAGCCATGCCAAAAAAGTGTTGTCTGAAAATTTTAGTTTTATGCTGTATAACTCCCGTTTTGACCGGATTGGACTTATACCCACAAGCACAAATTCGGCCAGGTCTTTTCTTTTGCAAAAAAAATCCTGCAATAAATTGCAGGATTTCTGGGCATCTGCATTTTTTTGCAGGTTAACGCAAGCCATAACGATCCATTTTATAGTAAAGGCTGCGCACAGCGATATTCAGTTTGCGGGCAGCCAGGGTTTTGTTGCCACCGCATTGGGCCAGCACATCACAGATTACCTGTCTTTCCACCCTGGCCAGAATTTCATCCAGGGTTTCTCCCTGCCAGCCACTATCCGGTAGCCGGTGTTCTCCCTCAACCTGAGGGCGAACCAGGCCCAGGGGCGGCAAATGCCGGACGGCAATTACCGTATCTCCCGGGCGCATATTGATAATGGCCCGGCCGATCACATTTTCCAGTTCCCGGACATTTCCCGGCCAATCGTAATTTTCCAGCACTTTCAGGGCTTCCGGTTCGATCCGTTCCACCTGCCGTCCAAATTCCCGGTTGAACTTACCGATCAGAAAACGGACCAGCAGGGGTAAATCCTGTTTCCGCCTCCGCAACGGGGGAATGAAAATGGGAAAAACATTAAGCCGGTAATAAAGGTCCTCCCGGAAACTGCCTTCCCGGATTTTTTCCTCCAGATTGGCATTGGTGGCAGCGATTACCCGGACATCCACAGGAACAGCCTTGGTG
>NZ_BDLR01000119.1:0-224 GCF_002049395.1 Carboxydocella sp. JDF658
CGCCTACAATGCTAATACCTGCTTCAGCGGCTTTATCTGCACCGCCGCGCAGGATATCGCCCAGGACTTCCATAGGCAACCTTTTTTCCGGGAAGCCTACCACATTCAGGGCAAAGAGAGGCTGACCGCCCATGGCATAGATGTCACTGAGGGAATTGGCTGCGGCAATCAGACCGAAAGTATAGGGGTCGTCCACTACGGGTGTGAAAAAGTCGACAGTCTGG
>NZ_BDLR01000121.1:0-251 GCF_002049395.1 Carboxydocella sp. JDF658
ACCAAGTTCTTCGCTGAAGTATACGTGCTGACCAAAGAAGAAGGTGGCCGTCATACTCCTTTCTTCAACGGTTACCGGCCCCAGTTCTACTTCCGGACCACTGACGTTACCGGTGTAATCAAGCTGCCCGAAGGTGTAGAAATGGTTATGCCTGGTGACAACGTTAAGATCGAAGTAGAACTGATCACCCCCATCGCTATTGAAGAAGGTCTGCGCTTCGCTATCCGCGAAGGTGGCCGGACTGTAGGCGC
>NZ_BDLR01000122.1:0-201 GCF_002049395.1 Carboxydocella sp. JDF658
CCAGCCTTTTTGCGAGTGAAACCACCCGCTTGTTCCGCCCCTTGACTGCCAGGCGGAGCTTTTCAATAACTTCTGAAGCAGCCCCCTTTTCCTCTGCCTTTGCCAGTTTCCTCATAGCCAGGCTGAGCTTCTTCCTGGCCCGGCCCAGTTTCTCTTCTGTTTCTTCATTTTCTAACTTCAGCAGTTCTGTTTGGGAGTCCA
>NZ_BDLR01000123.1:0-581 GCF_002049395.1 Carboxydocella sp. JDF658
TGGAGCAGGGGCGAAGAAGACCCGCTGACTACGGAGATGCGTCTCTTCTGTGCCTGTATGCGGTGGGCCTTTAACCGGCTCCTGGAAGGTGCTTCCCGCCGTGAAATCAAGAAGTCAGGACAAGAACTTTTTGGGCTGAACTCCCGCTATGCGGATGATGCCAGACTTAAAGCACAGGCCCTGCTGGACTCCCAAACAGAACTGCTGAAGTTAGAAAATGAAGAAACAGAAGAGAAACTGGGCCGGGCCAGGAAGAAGCTCAGCCTGGCTATGAGGAAACTGGCAAAGGCAGAGGAAAAGGGGGCTGCTTCAGAAGTTATTGAAAAGCTCCGCCTGGCAGTCAAGGGGCGGAACAAGCGGGTGGTTTCACTCGCAAAAAGGCTGGCTGAACTGAAGGATTACCGGGAGAAGGGTACAATACCAGAGGTAGTCTTTGGGGGCAGAAGGTTGTGGGAAAAGGTCTGCCAGGGCCGGGCCGCCAGTGAAAAATGGCGGCACGCCCGCAGGAACCGCCTCTACTCCCGGGGAGACGAGAGCAAGGGAGGCAACCCCAACATTAAGATATTTTATGACGGACAGGA
>NZ_BDLR01000124.1:0-2615 GCF_002049395.1 Carboxydocella sp. JDF658
ATTCTCATCTTTATCATCCCCTAGATATTTTTTAATCGTTTCTTTATATTTTTCTTTATAATGTCCTTTTCCTGAAGATTCAAAAAATAATAGTTCACACAATATTTTTGCTGTTACTTCATCTTCATTCATTTTATTGCTTATAGCATTAAGTATTTTAGTTATGTTCATTCAAATTTACCTCCATATAATTGATTTAGCTTATAAAGAGCTTCAGCATTATTCAGAGCATTTTTTGCTATTTCTTTGGCTCGAATTAATTCTTTATTTAATATTTTTAGCTCAATTTCTCTAAACTTATCATCTTCATGTTTTTTTTGATTGGGTACAACTATAAAATCATAAATTCTTGCAGTTTTCTTTTCAGGAGATTGTCTAATTACACGTCCTATTCTTTGAATATACTCTCTTGGATTACCACTACTTGACATAATAATAGCCGTATGTGCACTAGGTATATCTATTCCTTCATCTAAGCATTTTATTGCTGCTAACACTTGAAGATTTTTTTTCTTGAAATTTTCAAGTATATACTCTCGTTCT
Source organism: Carboxydocella sp. JDF658 (assembly GCF_002049395.1). Taxonomy (NCBI): domain Bacteria; kingdom Bacillati; phylum Bacillota; class Clostridia; order Eubacteriales; family Clostridiales Family XVI. Incertae Sedis; genus Carboxydocella; species Carboxydocella sp. JDF658. The sequence continues at coordinate 544 of NZ_BDLR01000124.1, forward strand.
GAAAGACCATTATATTTTTCTTGCTTTATTGTACCTTCTTTTTCAGTAAATTTATGTGCCTTTATTCCTTTTTTTGCTAATATCGTCATTACTTGATCAATTTGTTCCGGTGATGTAAATATTATTGCATTATCAATTTCTGTAAGTTCGTATAATATTTGTTCTAAAGCATACAATTTTCGACTAGCATTCTTAATGATATTTGATCTAATAAATAGTAAATTCTCAAATGATTTTTCTATATCTATTTGGTCATATTTTCCATTTATATATTTAATAAGTTTTTTGGTTTTATTATAATAATCCTCTAATTCTGATTCCTCTAAATTTACAATAACTGGATAGTAGTAGTAATTAGTTAAATATGTTCTCCCAGTCTCAGGATTTATGGTAGTCAATGCTTGTTCTATTGAAAACTCATATACTACATCATTGAAATACTTATATAAAAATTTAGTACCTATTTCATCATACCATCTTCTAGGAGTAGCACTTAGCCCTAATCGAAAATCATACTCATCAATTAAACTATTACGTGTTTTTATTGCCCCTAAGCCATGTGCTTCATCTCCAATAAATAACATCTTACTTCTATTTTTATACCTCTTTACTATTGAAATAAAGTCGTTACTACTAACAGTAGCATGTGTTGTAAAAATTATAAGATTCTTAATCAATCCCTGTGATAAATCAATTAATGAATCAACTAATTGGTCTTTCCATTTCTTATTAGTTCCATCAGCTATTATTTGCTTATCAAATTGTATCTGTAACCTTTCAATTTCATTTTTCCATTGTAAGGATAACGTATTTTGTGGACATGCAATGATAATTGCAATTTGTTTTTCAATTTTCAAAACTTCTAATATGCATCCAATTGCTGTTCTGGTCTTTCCCGTTCCAGTTGCCATTTCTAACATTCCTAGATATCCATTATTAATCCATTTTTGAATTGCATCCTTTTGATAATCAAAAAAATTTAACTGAACCATTGTTTTTGTATTATAGTTTTTGTTTTCTATATATTCTTTAACTAAATACAGATCACCTCTATATCTCTGTGTTTTTTCTATCCAGTGATTTTTTATTGCAATTGGCAGTTCATAAATTTTAACTTTATTTCGAGTATTGTTCCAATAGGATTCAAATTTATTTATATCAATTATTGCATATTTTCTTTCATCATCTAACCAATGTCTATATACTTTAAATTCCTCTATATTTTTTATCCATGCATATGCCGTTTCATTTATAGAACCACTGAATGTTAAAATATCACCATTTATATCTTGCAAAATACCAACTTTTTGGTGAAATATTCCTTGCTTTTCTATATCTTCTGCTGTTAATATTTTGTTTTCATCATCCAAAATAACAGCAATTTTTATTTCTAATTTTTCTTTTGCTATCATCCATCCAAATGTATCGAAATGGTCTCGTTCTAACTCATATTCGATTCTCTCTATATCTTCAGAAAGTAATTTAGTTAAATAGAACTCCGGTTCATTAAGCGCTTTTTTTATGGTTTCTACATCTTCATATGATAATTTAGGTGATACAACTAGTCTCATTTTCCCATTATTCTTTATTAATCCTGCAATACCTCTAGCTGCCAATGCTAATGCAGTCGATGAAAAGAAGCCTGCAAGCCTATCATACCTTACTGTATCTAACAATACTGGTATATAGAATTCATTTAATACATCAATATCACTAGAATCATATCCCTCCCTAATATTTAAGTCTCGAAAAGCCATAAATACCACCTTCACCTAACGAAATAAATTGTATTACTTATATATATTACTACAAAATTACAATAATTCCTTTATATATTAGTGTAAAATTTTATAGTCATAGAAAAATCCTACAAGTTCTTTATTTGGTGAACCATAAACAAACGAAAATAATAAATATTAAGTTTTATAACAAAAACAACCCACCAGGCTTCTACCTGATGGGTTGTCTTCTCTGTCCGGCAGCGACCTACTCTCCCAGGACCCTGCGGTCCAAGTACCATCGGCGCTGGTGGGCTTAACTGCCGTGTTCGGTATGGGTACGGGTGTTGCCCC
>NZ_BDLR01000125.1:0-4094 GCF_002049395.1 Carboxydocella sp. JDF658
CAAATATATTAGGAAACAGGGTGGTTTTTTGTTGCCTTTTTTAAAAAACTAAACTAGAAAATATTGACCTTATGGTCTTGACATATTACCGTAGGTCTTTAAGTCTGCATTGCTAAATATGAATCACTTTGATTCTTTACAGGTGTCAACCACCTCCTGATTAAATCCGGTTTAAGCTTTAACCGGGCCTATTTTATTTTTCCGGTACGCATTGTAATACTTCCTGCAATACCGGTCGCGTCCAAGTAAGGCCTCTGTTGCGAGGAGGGTTGCCAGCATATCTCTGTTGCAGGGATCCATAATTGCAGAATCCATCCCGGCATAAAGGGCTATTGTTAAAAAGTTCTGGTTTATTACTTTGCGCAGGGGCATACCGAAAGATATATTGCTAAGACCTGAAGTAACCTTAATAGTGGGATATAATTCTTTTGCTTTCTTCAAAGTTTCTACGAAATTGAGAAGCGAGTTGTTGTCTGCGGAAAGGGCCAATACTAGCGGGTCAAGGTGGATACGGTCAGGAGTAATATCATACTTCAGGGCTTTTTCCACCATTATCCGGGTTATTTCGAGTCTGGTTTGAACATCCGCGGGAATCCCCCTGTTATCACAGGTCAGGGCAATTACCTGCCATTCAGTTCCCTGGATCAGAGGGTAAATAATTTCGCATTTATCGCCTTCGCCAGAAACCGAGTTAATAATACCAGGGCGTCTTGCATATTTGAAAACCTGTTCAATAGTTCTGGGATTTGGACTATCAATGCATAACGGTATATCAACGGCGTCCTGGACAATATTCATCAACCAGATTAATGTTTCAACTTCCTGTTCCGGGGCTGTACTTGCACAAACATCCAGGTAGTGGGCCCCTGCTTCAGCCTGATTAATGGCAAGATTGCGAATAAAGTCTTCATCCCTCTCCTCAATAGCCTTTTTGACGCTGGGAATAGTACCATTGATTTTTTCTCCTATAATAATCATTTTTTATCTCCCTCCCTCAATAAGATTTTCATAACCGAAAGTATGTCGAATCTGCAAAAATACTATTAAATTTGGGATAACTACCCAATTCAACAAATTCCACCCGGGCAGCAATCTCAGCCGCTCTGCGATATTCACTCGATGAAAGCAACGCCAGTCTGGCTCCAGTCCCTGCAGCGTTTCCAATCATTCTGATCCGATTTTCCAGCTCTAGCGGGATTAACCCTATAGCACACGCACTGTGAGGAGTTAGATAATTTCCAAAGGCCCCTGCCAGCAGAACTTCTTTAATATCGCTTGTCTTGACACCGAGAATTTCCATCAAAACCTTCACCCCTGCTGCTATCGCACCTTTTGCCAGCTGCAGTTGCCGGATATCACTCTGGGTAACCATAATCGGCCTGCCATGAGCAGTATTGTTTGCTTCAACCAGCAGGAATGCCGGTTGACTCTCATGTTTAACCAGATTTTCTTTAAATGCTTTCGCCCTGGGGTTAATTAATTTATCATATGGAAGGAGTTTCCCCCTCTTATCAATAATGCCCAGTTCCAACAGTCCTGCCACCGTATCAAGTAAAGCAGACCCGCAAATCCCCAGGGGCCTCCCTCCTCCAATCACAGTAAATTCTACCTTTTCCCCAAAATAAACATGATCAATAGCTCCTGCAGCCCCCCTCATACCACTGCTGATCTGGGCCCCTTCAAAAGCAGGCCCGGCTGCAGCAGAACAGGCCACCATTTTTTCTTTTGAGCCAAGGACTATTTCCCCATTGGTCCCAATATCTATGACCAGCTTTACTTCTTCACTTTGGTCTAATTCTGTTGCCAAAAGTACAGCGGTTGTATCGGCTCCAACAAAGCCTGCGATATTGGGTAGTACGAAAATCTTACCGGCCTGGTTGATGTCAATATTTAGTTCAGTAGCGTTTATTACCAGGGGTTCACTGACTGCTGCTACATAAGGCGATACCGCAATATACCGGGGACTTATGCCAAGAAAAAGATGATGCATACAGGTGTTTGCCGCAATAGAAACCCCGTAGATTTGATTTCTGCTTACCCCTGCTTTTTCTGCCCCTTCGCCGATAAGATCGTTTATTGCTTCTATAACAACAGCATGGAGTTTCCTCAGCCCGTCTGCTTCCTGAATGGTAAAATTGACCCGGGAAATAACATCAGCACCGAATTTTGTCTGCGGGTTAAGGGTAGAAACAACGCTTAACTCTTTTCCTGTATAAAGATCCAAAAGATAGCCTACAATGGTTGTAGTACCAATATCAAAAGCCATACCCAGCATAGTGCCGGTGGTATCCTGCTCCTCAATGCCTAAAAGTTTGTTACCATAAAGTACTGCTGTAAGGGAATGTTTCGACTTGCGCAGAGTTTCTGGCAGCTGCCGCAATAAAGAAATGTTGTTCTCTGGCTCACAATGGTTATAGCCATATTTGGCCAGACTATCCTTTAGCCGCTGCCAATCAGGACGATGGTCATGAAAGGAGGGCGGTTCGATTTGGATAAACATTTTCTTGAGATGGGGTTGAATGCGAAAAGATCTATCCTCAGAGGTTAATAAGATATTGTGTTGTAGTTTTTTGGTGGTTGGAACTTCCACAACCATGTTGCCTGTTATTTGCGTAAGACAAGCCAGGCGGATTCCTTCCTGTAAATCTTTAGAGTCAAGGAGCTCCTTCTCCCCAGTTGTTGGCTCACCCCCTCCCGTTAGGATTTTCACCCGGCATTTACCACATCTTCCCCTGCCACCACATGGAAAATCTACATCAAGCCCGGCCTCATGAATAGCATCCATCACGCTGCTGCCTTCCACTACTTCAATTACCAGGTCTCCTGGCTTAAAAACTACCTTGTAACGGCTCAAAATAATCCCCCCAACCTGCAGGCAAAGTTTTTCAGAATATACCTGTATATACAAGTTTGGCTGAAAAAAAATCCATCTGTAATGGACTTTTGACCTTATTCCCGGCGCCCCCCAAAAATTATATTGACATCTTCACTTTGATATTACCACGAGGTAACAACTTGCGTCAATCAGAAATTTGCAAATTATCTGGAAAAACAAAAAATGGCTGCTACGTTCTTCCGTTGCTCCCGCCTGACCCACATCTTCCCTCCTGGCACTTCCCACCAGAGGACTGAGGGCAAAAGGTTTAAACTCCAGTTCATGTAATTCTGTCGCTGCCTTCTCGTCTATTTGAGCCAGCTGGCGAAAGAACCAGCCATGAAGCTGTAGACCTCCATTCCCTTGCAGTGAACCTTCCTCGGTGCGGATAAGATGAAAAATGACTTTTTGCAGCAAGCATCTCTCCCCCCTTTCATGTTACTAATTCTACATTTTGACAATTTTCCCTTTAACGATAAATAAATTTACACTAACACAGTTCCCCGCAAAAACGAAAAGGCCGACTGCTCATTTATCGAGCAATCGGCTTAAAAAATCGCTAACCATCAGAGTATCAGTCAGGGGTATGGACGCTGTTTGGACCATTGTGTATAATAGCATTGTCAGCATCCACCAGATTTTATTGTTAAACCAGGAGATCAGTAAGAAAAATATACCGGAAAAAACAATTATACCTGAATAATGAATTTTAACCGCTGAGTTTTATCAGCTACAATCCCCCAGAAGGGTTGCATAAATAAGCCAACAAAAGGCCCTAAAGCGGAAATTAGTCCGATAAAATCTCCGTTTGCGCCCGCTTGCTCAAAATATAAAGGCAAGTAAGGTATTTGCAAGGCAATAATAGCATAGAGCAGAAAATAATATTGTTCAATGATGACTGGTACCGCATAGTTACCTCCGGTTACTGGTCTGTACTCATGCTATTATATCAAGTCTTGCCTGGGAAATAAATATGGTCTGCTGACCTATTTTACAGGAGGTGTTAATATGACTGAAAGAGTAGCCCTGACCAAACTGGCTGCCTGCGCCGGCTGAGCGGCCAAGCTCAGTCCTCAGGACCTGGCGCAGGTACTGCGCCATTTACCGCAAATAAATGACCCCAATGTCCTGGTTGGCACCAATACCGCCGATGATGCCGCTGTTTATCGTATCAATGATGAGCTGGCGATAGTCCAGACTGTCGACTTTTTCACACCCG
>NZ_BDLR01000126.1:0-201 GCF_002049395.1 Carboxydocella sp. JDF658
ATTAGATAAATACGTCCCAATGAATTACGGATTTTCTGGAAACCAACTTTCTCTCCAATTTGCCGCGTAAGATCTTGAAAGATTGCTTTAAAAATGCTTACTGGCAATGCGTTCAGCCTACGTGATATCTGAGAATGGCTTATAGAGTCAAGAGCAATGCATATACTTTGAAGATCGTTATTTAAGCTATTGCTAATATCC
>NZ_BDLR01000127.1:0-1004 GCF_002049395.1 Carboxydocella sp. JDF658
CTGTGATAAAATTGAAGTTGAAAAGACAAACAATCCTACCCAGGGAGGGATGCCTGTTATGGCTATTATACCACAAATTAAGCTATTTGAGTGGACAGAATTACAAACAATTGGAGATTTAGTTCGTTTACGGCTGGTTCTGGATTACATGCCAGACGAAGAATTGATGAGGACCCTTGAGAGAAGCCGGGGTAAAGGGCGAGACGATTATCCGGTTCGGGCAATATGGAATTCCATACTAGCGGGTATTGTGTTCCAGCATGAGAGTGTGGAGAAGTTACGGCGGGAACTGGCCCGCAATGGTCAATTACGAGAGCTTTGCGGGTTTAATGAACAAGTACCGTCGCCCTGGGCATACACCCGGTTTTTAAAGGCACTGATGAAACAGGAGAAATTAATCATTTGCCAAACACAAAAATAAAAAGGGAGAAAGAGACGGTCGCCGGGATACAGATGCGGACTATGGCAGGAAGGAATATAGAGTGGTGTACGAGAACGGTAAGGCATGGGAGAAGATCGTGAAATGGTTTGGGTACAAACTGCATCTGATTGTAGATGCGACCTATGAACTTCCGATAATGTACAGTTTAACGAAAGCGTCAGAGTCTGACATAAAAGAGGGGCATCGAATGCTGGAACGGATGGAGGAAAAGCAAGCAGAAATACTCAAGAGGGCGGAAACCATGGTAGCAAATAGAGGGTATGATGATACAAAACTAATAATAAAGTGCTGGGATAAATACCGGATAAAGCCTGTTAATGACATACGTAACTTGTGGAGAGATGGGGAAAAAACCAGGCTACTGACCAATTACAAGAACGTGGCCTACAATTACAAGGGCAATGTATATTGCTATTGTCCGGAAACCGGAACGTAATGGTGGTTTTGAAAAAGACAGAGGGGCACTAAAGAAGTTATGTCCGGCAAAGCGATACGGAATCAAGTGTCAGGGAATGGAACAGTGTTCAGTTAGTCAGGGAATACGTATACCGCTAGCGGAAAA
>NZ_BDLR01000128.1:0-706 GCF_002049395.1 Carboxydocella sp. JDF658
CGAGTTTAGGTGGAAGAACATCCTGTTTAGTTTTGAGGGATCGAGCTAATCGAGGTTCGAAATTCGAGGTACGAAGTTCGAACCTGAGGCTGGATTTCTCATCGCAAGCAAGCCGAGGTTGGTTAGGAACGAGCATGGCAAGGCGCCGGCGAGGAGAGGCCGGAGGCGTACTGGAGGTACGTCGAGGACCTCGACGCAGTCGGCAACGCAGCCAGGTGAAGTTCATAAACAACCGAACTAAACATGGGCCTATAGCTCAGCTGGTCAGAGCGCACGCCTGATAAGCGTGAGGTCAGTGGTTCAAGTCCACTTAGGCCCACCATAAAAGCAAAGTGTGGGGGCGTAGCTCAGCTGGGAGAGCACCTGCCTTGCAAGCAGGGGGTCAGCGGTTCGATTCCGCTCGTCTCCACCAAACTCAACAAAAACGAATAGTGGGGGCGTAGCTCAGCTGGGAGAGCGCTTGAATGGCATTCAAGAGGTCAGCGGTTCGAACCCGCTCGTCTCCACCATCTCTACGAAGTTCGAGGTACGAAGTTCGAACCTGGGCTGGATTTCTCAGTTAAATTAGGTCTAGTGCAGTTTTTTGGCCGCCGGGCTTTGGAAACATAGTATTGTCGGCAGCTATGCTGCCGGTAACAATACTAGTGACAGCCGTAGGCGGACAAAAAACCGACTAAACTAAACTGAGGTTGGTTAGGAACGAGCA
>NZ_BDLR01000129.1:0-225 GCF_002049395.1 Carboxydocella sp. JDF658
GAACTCAGGCAACTGGTATCGCAAATCAAGCAAAACCTGACCCGGAAGGTTAATCCTGATAGACCTGGGGAAGGAAAAGGGATGACCCGTAGGGTCAGGGCCTGCTTGAGGCGGCTGGAGGAGAGGCTTTCTGTGCATAACGGGCTTGCCCAGAGTGAGCAGGAGGCGTATAACTCCGTCTGGCCTGACCTGAAGTTATTGGCCCTGTCCGTACGGTGACCCCGT
>NZ_BDLR01000130.1:0-390 GCF_002049395.1 Carboxydocella sp. JDF658
ATAATCGCGTTGGAGGCATTTTTTCCCTCTAATCCGATTGACGGAGGCGATTTCTTTGTTAGGTTTCTGGCGTTCTCATGCAGATTATCAGGTCTGGTTAAAATCTAAACTTCAGTCTTTAGTTCCTGAGCATGAATCCCAAATCCGCTATTATCATTCTCTCATCGAAAAACTCTATGTCCTTGACCTTGACCCACTGAAAGAAGTTATTGCTCCTTTATATTCTCCGCTTGGACGACCGGCCCAGAATCAACCGGAGCTTTTTCGGGTTCTTGTTGCTATGGTTCATTGCAAAATTGAAGACCCGACTAAATTTGTCCATCTCCTGAAAGCTAATCCTGTTCTCGCCACTATCTGCGGTTTTGATCTGCACACCCCAGGGGTTGGTAC
>NZ_BDLR01000131.1:0-306 GCF_002049395.1 Carboxydocella sp. JDF658
ACATCAATGCCGACAAAAAGGTTTCTCACAGTATCACCTCGCTTTCATAAAGAAAGTATAATGAAAATTGCTGCTGGGACCCAGGCATCATGGCCGGTCAGCAACCTCGCCGGGAATGAGCACTAAACCTAAAGAACCTGCTTCCGTCCGTTCTGCTGCACACGGGCGGGGAAACAATAGGTCTGTGCAACCTACGCGTAAAAAGTGCAGACCATGAGCTGGGGGTCACTCTTTTCAAAAGGTCAAGCCTCAAGGAGGACGAATACCTACCCAGAAAGCAATCTCACGATTACATTGTGCCTGGAA
>NZ_BDLR01000132.1:0-811 GCF_002049395.1 Carboxydocella sp. JDF658
ATGGTCAATTACGAGAGCTTTGCGGGTTTAATGAACAAGTACCGTCGCCCTGGGCATACACCCGGTTTTTAAAGGCACTGATGAAACAGGAGAAATTAATAGACGAGATGTTCGATAAAATGGTGAAGCAATTGTCAGAGATGTTACCGGACTTTGGCAAGAACCTGGCTATGGACAGTAAAGCAATTTCATCATTTGCCAAACACAAAAATAAAAAGGGAGAAAGAGACGGTCGCCGGGATACAGATGCGGACTATGGCAGGAAGGAATATAGAGGGGTGTACGAGAACGGTAAGGCATGGGAGAAGATCGTGAAATGGTTTGGGTACAAACTGCATCTGATAGTTGACGCGACCTATGAACTTCCGATAATATTCAGTTTAACGAAAGCGTCGGAGTCTGACATAAAAGAGGGGCATCGAATGCTGGAACGGATGGAGGAAAAGCAACCAGAAATACTCAAGAGGGCGGAAACCATGGTAGCAGATAGAGGGTATGATGATACAAAACTAATAACAAAGTGCTGGGATAAATACCGAATAAAGCCTGTTATTGACATACGTAACTTGTGGAGAGATGGGGATAGAACGCGGCTACTGACCAATTACAAGAACGTGGCCTACAATTACAAGGGCAATGTATATTGCTATTGTCCGGAAACCGGAACGCAACGAGAAATGAGTAATGGTGGTTTTGAAAAAGACAGAGGGACACTAAAGAAGTTATGTCCGGCAAAGCGATACGGAATCAAGTGTCAGGGAATGGAACAGTGTTCAGTTAGTCAGGGAATACGTATACCGCTAGCGGAAAA
>NZ_BDLR01000133.1:0-342 GCF_002049395.1 Carboxydocella sp. JDF658
AGCCTGCTTGCGGCTCCCCGGAGCTTTTCGCAGCTTTCCGCGTCCTTCTTCGGCTCTTGGCGCCAAGGCATCCACCGTATGCCCTTAGTATCTTAACCTCGTGCTTCCCCATTTTGCCCGCCTACGGCTGTCACTAGTATTGTTACCGGCAGCAAGCTGCCGACAATACTACATTTCCAAAGCCCGGCGGCCAAAATGGTTCCACTCTACACGCTACGATGTTTCGCAGAGTGTGTTACCTTTTACTCTGTGCGGTTTTCAAGGAGCAGTTCGGTTGTTTATGAACTTCGCCTGGCTACGTTGCCGACTGCGTCGAGGTCCTCGACGTACCTCCAGTACGCC
>NZ_BDLR01000134.1:0-229 GCF_002049395.1 Carboxydocella sp. JDF658
TTACTCTGTGCGGTTTTCAAGGAGCAGTTCGGTTGTTTATGAACTTCGCCTGGCTACGTTGCCGACTGCGTCGAGGTCCTCGACGTACCTCCAGTACGCCTCCGGCCTCTCCTTGCCGGCGCCTTGCCATGCTCGTTCCTAACCAACCTCAGTTTAGTTTAGTCGGTTTTTTGTCCGCCTACGGCTGTCACTAGTATTGTTACCGGCAGCATAGCTGCCGACAATACTA
>NZ_BDLR01000135.1:0-201 GCF_002049395.1 Carboxydocella sp. JDF658
GAGGCAACCCCAACATTAAGATATTTTATGACGGACAGGACTTCCGCCTGGCGGTTTCCCTCTCCCACCTTTCTGAACAGACAGGCATAGATAAACTTGGACGCCCCAGGATGAGCCAGGCCCCCAGGGTTGAGGGCAAGTTGTGGCTGCCGGAAAAACACCGGGAACTGGTGCAGATATGGCTGGCCATGAAGTTACCCT
>NZ_BDLR01000136.1:0-224 GCF_002049395.1 Carboxydocella sp. JDF658
CCCCAGTCAAACTGCCCACCTGACACTGTCCCCTACCCGGCTTACGGGCCAGGGTTAGAACTTCAATATCACAAGGGTGGTATCCCACCAGCGACTCCACATAGGCTGGCGCCTACGCTTCTCCGTCTCCCACCTATCCTGTACATGCAATACCAAAATCCAATGTCAGGCTACAGTAAAGCTCCACGGGGTCTTTCTGTCCTGTCGCAGGTAACACGCATCTT
>NZ_BDLR01000138.1:0-203 GCF_002049395.1 Carboxydocella sp. JDF658
TGAACTTTGGCAAAGACAGGCTGGACACTAATAAAAAGTTTAACCGCATGGCTTCCAATTTTCCATTTGCGAAAATGGTAGGAGCAATGTATCGGAGAGCTGTAAAAGAAGGGGTGCCTTTCAAGTTAGTATCACCCCGGCATACTTCAACCATAGGTTACTGGAAGTATATGAAACGTTACGCCGTTCCGGTGCATTGCGCG
>NZ_BDLR01000139.1:0-201 GCF_002049395.1 Carboxydocella sp. JDF658
GGCTTAGCCCCGGACATTTTCGGCGCACAACCACTCGACCAGTGAGCTATTACGCACTCTTTAAATGATGGCTGCTTCTAAGCCAACATCCTGGTTGTCTATGCAGCTGCACATCCTTTCCCACTTAGCCTGTACTTCGGGACCTTAATCGGCGGTCTGGGCTGTTTCCCTCTCGACTATGAAGCTTATCCCTCATAGTCT
>NZ_BDLR01000140.1:0-20514 GCF_002049395.1 Carboxydocella sp. JDF658
CTGAGCAAAGTCCAGCAGGTAAAGCTGGTCTACGAACCCGGGACCGGCGACTGGTACCTGCACATAACCCACAGGGTCCCGGTAACCTATAAGGAAACCGGAAACGTCATGGCACTGGACCTGGGTATTGTGAACATCGCGGCCGGGGTAATCTCCGACGGCTTTTCTTTCCTCGTGCCCGGCGGGGAACTTCTGGCCCTCGACCGGTACTTCCAGAAAGAAAAAGCCAAATGTACCAAATCCACCAGCAGGCGCTGCATTGAGTTGAACGTCAAGTGGGGCAGGCAGCGCAACCACTACCTGCACGTACTGACCAGGTGGTTGGTCGACCTGGCAATTGCCCACAACGTTTCCACCATCGTAATCGGCGAATTAAAAGGTATTCGTGCGGACAGGGACTGGGGAGACGCGGGCAACCAGAAACTCCACGCCTGGCCGTTCAGTAAGATAATAAGCCTGCTCATTTATAAAGCGGCCCTCGCGGGCATCCGGGTGGTCAAGGTGTCGGAGAAGAACACCAGCACTACCTGCCCGGTGTGCGGCGAAAGGGTCAAGAAAGCCCGCGTGTATCGGGGGCTGTTCATCCACTGCGGTGTCGTACTGAATGCCGACCTGGTAGGCGCATATAATATTCTGCAAAGGTATCTCCGTGAGTCCGGTCTGGCACTGCCGGACCGGTCGGGAGTAGTGGGCGCACTGGCACGCCCTGCGGTCAACCTGTTCGTGTGGAGAAAAACCACACCGCCAGGCCGTGAACAGGGGACGTTCAGGCAGGCCGCTTAGGTCTGTTCCGGGCAGCCGCGAATTATAAAACCAACCACTTCTAGAAGGGGAACCCCACCCCTTTTAGGGGTGGGAGGATGTCAGATGGTGTGTCACAAGCAGGCCTGCCGGCCGCCGGTTAATAATCTTGAAGAACTGCTAAAAATGCTGGCCGAATAATAAAACCGCCCCCGGCTTCTGGGCCGCGGGGCGGTTGCCTGTTATACCGGCAGTCCTAAGCCCTGTCGTTTGTTATTGATATGCTGCTCGATCTCACTGGCTACCTGAACCGGGTCATCGCCAAGTATAACCTTGCCACCGGTCAGCTGTTCCACATCCTGGGTCAGCAGCTGGACCAAACGGGGTGCGCCGGTAATAAAGGGCGTGGGTGACAGGTGCGTGATGGTACCATAGGCTACGGCGAAGAAGCCGTCGATTGTGGCCTTTTGCTCCATCCATTCTGGTGCGGTAACGGCGATGGGAAGTTGCGGTACATCCACCTGCAGATGTTCGGCCAGGGCTGTTACCAGCATGGAGATACGGCCGGTATCGGTACAGGTGCCAAAGGGTAAAACCGGAGGAATCTTCAGCAGGTTACATACTTCCTGCAGCCCCTGACCTGCCTGGCTGATGGCATCTAGATTGCAGAGGCCTGCTACTTCCAGACCGTGTACACCGCAACCGCCTGCTACTACCAGGATGTCCCGCTTGATCAGTTCTTTAGTGAGACCTACGGTAGTGGTATCATGGGGTCCATTGCGCAAGGTGGTACAGTTGACCAGAGCGACAACACCTTTGAGTTTGTTGGCCTTGATTACATCCACCAGGGGATCCAGGGAGTTGCCCAGGGCCTGCAGCACGGCCTCAGTGGAGAAACCGGCAATGGCTTTCTGAGTTTTTAGCGGTACCCTGACAGTAATCCCCATGTTTTTTCGAGCCTTGAAGTTTTCGATGGCCAGATCGATGACGCGGTTGGCGATATTGGTCGCTTCGATGGGTTTATAATCCAGGGCATGGTGGAGACCGGGCAAACGCACGATGGTATTGACACTGATCAGAGTGAACTGATATTTTTCTGCATATTCACCCAGGTGCGGAGGTGAACAGTTTTCTTCCATGACGAAGGCATCAACAGTACCGGTGGCCAGTAATGGTTCAATGGCCAGCCAGTTGCCCATCAAGCCCACAAATACATCATCGACCGGGAAACGCTGAATCAATTCCTGGCCGGTTTCGATAGAACCGACAATCCGTAAACCCCTGGCGCCGGCGGCTTTGGCCTTGTTCTGGATATCGGCACTGCGGGCCAGCTGCAGGGTAGCGGCACCGATCCAGGGCTGATGGCCATTGAAAACGATATTGACATAGTCGCCATCCATAATGCCCAGGTCCACATTGACTTCATGGGGCATAGGAGTGCCATACAGGATATCCTGGACCATTTCCAGACCGATCTGAGCGGTGTAGATGGTGGCTATTCCCAGCCGCAGTGCTTTTTTGGCCAGAGAAACATAATCCCCGTCTACATTGGTTAAACAGCTGGCTACGGCATCCTGAATTTCGTAAACTACACCAGCGGGATAGATGGCCATTTTTTTCCAGACCTCTTTGCGTTTGCTGGGTGCGAATTTTTCTACCATGATGCTGGGGCTATCATGGTCTTTGTGCTGTTCAGCCAGGAGGAAATCAGCCAGCTGGGCAGCCATGGCGTTTATGTCCTGGTTGGTATTGATGCCAACAGTTTCACAGAACCAGCGCAGTTTGTTCTGGTCGGTGATGGTAAAGGGGGTCTTGCCTTCAGCTGTGGCTTTCAGGGTTTTGAAAGCCCAGTAGGCATGGTGTCCGTAGGTAGCGGCACCCATGATATTGCGCAGAAGCATATTGCGCATGGCCATACCATCACCATCGATACCACAGACACCCCGGGTAATCCCGGCTTGCTCACTAATACGGCAGGGTCCCTGAGTGCAGAGGGTGCAGCTCAGGCCTTGCAGACAGAATTTGCAGCGGATTTTTTCCATGGCCTGATAGCGGTCGAAAACAGTGGTGAGGTTGTCTTCACGGATTTTTTGCACCATTTCCTCTACCGAGTCGTGGTAGCTGATTCTGGTATCTGTCATAAACCCACTCCTTTCCTGGATTGCTCTACAATAGTTTTTACCCGTGGTTTTTTTCTATGCAGGATGGTATGATAAAACATGAGGTGATTTAAGGATGTGGGTAGCACTGGGCGATTCCCTGACCTATGGCTTTCCCTATAGCCCCCGGGAGTCCTGGGTGGCCCGGGTGGCGGAGGAACTGGGGATACAGATTGAAAACAGAGGGATTTGTGGAGATACGCTTACTGATATGGTCAGACGTCTGGAAAAGGATGTGCTGGGATATCAGCCCAGTCATTGTCTGGTACTGGGAGGAACCAATGATGTTTACCAGCTGCACTACCGTTTCCAGAGAAGCTGTCAGGCCTTTATGCAGATAATTGATGGTTTGCGCCGGCATAATATTATCCCCCTGGTAGGTTTGCCCTTACCGGTAGAAGAGGCAGAAATCAGTGCCCGCTTGCAGGAATTGCTGGCCTGGCAGCGGGATTTTTGCACGGAGGAAGGTATTATCCTGATTGACTTCTTTGCTGCCTTTCAAAGACAGGGCGGTATCGCTCTCTTGCCCGATGGGGTTCATCCCGGACGGGAGGGTTACCGCTTAATGGCTGAAACTGCTCTGGCTGTTTTACGGCCTTTATTCAAGGAGGAACAAAGTCGATGAAAATTTACTGGCAAGGACAGGAACCCATCAACGCAGAAGTAGTGCTAGATCTGTTAAGAGCAATTTATGGTGAAGTGGAACTATTGCCTGGGCCTGCCGGGGCAGATCTGTGTCTCTATCTCAGCTTTGAGCGGGAAGGGCAACAGATAAGGGTACAAACGGAAATCTGCCAGGAGGGACAATCAGAACTGGTCTGGCTGGAGCGCGAGCTGCACCGGGCAGAAGAAGATTATAACGGCCTGCGGCGGATTTGCCGTCTGGCCCTCCTTGAGGCCCTGTTGCCTTTCGCTGAAGCGGGCAAGCTGCCCTGGGGGGTACTGACTGGAATCAGGCCCACCAAAATCGTACATCGGATGCTGGCGGCCGGTTATCAACCCGGGGAAATTCGGGATTTGTTGCAAACCGGTTATGGCCTGACAGCAGAAAAGGCAGGGCTGTTGTTGCAAGTTGCACTGAGCCAGCGTCCCCTGCTGGCAAGACAGGAGCGGGAACAGAAGCGGATCGGGATTTACATAGGTATTCCTTTTTGTCCTACCAAATGCCTTTATTGCTCCTTTCCTTCTTATCCCCTGGCGCGCTGGCAGAAGTGGACGGAACCAGTATTAGCGGCCTTATTGAAAGAGATGGCGGCACTAGGAGAACAGGTCAGAGAGCTGGGGCTTACGGTGGAATCCATTTATGTCGGCGGGGGTACGCCCACTTCGCTGGATGCCCGGGAGCTCAGGCAGTTGATGACCGGCATCGAGCAAGCTCTTTTGCAACCGGGGACAGAGGAATTCACTGTGGAAGCAGGTCGGCCTGATACTATCAATAGAGAAAAATTGCAGTTGTTGCGGGCAGCCGGGGTTAACCGCATCAGTATCAATCCGCAGACCATGAATGAGGCAACCCTGCAGAAAATCGGCCGGGCCCATACTCCTGAACAGGTGGTGGAATGTGTCCGGCTGGCCCGGCAAATGGGCTTTCCGGTTTTGAACATGGATCTGATTATCGGCCTACCGGGCGAGGGGCGGGAGGAGCTGGAAGCTACCCTGGCCAGCATCAGTGAGCTGGCCCCTGAAAATCTGACAGTCCATACCCTGGCCTTAAAAAGAGCCAGCTTGCTGGCAGAGGCAAAACGGCAGGGGCAGAGCCTGGAACTGGCTTCGGCTGAAGAGGCGAAAGCGTTGCTGGCCCGGGTTTACCGCTATGCTGAAGAAGAGGGGTTAGAACCCTATTATCTCTACCGGCAAAAACACATGGTAGGTGCCCTGGAAAATGTGGGTTTTGCAGTGCCGGGTAAAGCCTGTCTTTATAACATCCAGATGATTGAGGAAAGACAAACAATCCTGGGTCTGGGCGCAGGGGCAGGTTCAAAGTGGGTAAGACCTGATTACACTTTAGTCAATACCTATAATCCGAAAGACCCCATTGCTTATCTAGAACGCATTGATGAGGTGATTGTGCGCAAAAAACAGGCATTACAGGAGTTGTTTGGCTAGCATACCGGGTAAACCCCGGTATTTTTGTTTGAAAATTGAACAAACCAGAGTATTGTAAAAAAGATTCTGACATGTTATTATAGTTATTGCCTGGCAGGCAAAAAGAGGAGTAAAAAGAAATTTCAACAAAGGATGGTTAAATATGTCGAAAAGGCGCTCTTTTTTCTGGCGGGAAATAGTGAAATATGTCGCATTCCTGCAGCTTTTGTCGCTAAATGGTATCGCCTGGGCAGCTAAAAGTAAAAAAGCTGAAATGCTGACAGGGGAAATCCAGGATATCTGGGAAAAAGTCAGCAGTCTATCCGATATCCTGATGTATCTCGGGGCTTTCGGAGCCATTCTGGGACTGGGGGTAACCGGAATCAAACTGACAATGGGTGGCTGGAGTACGGAGAATTTGCGAAAATGCAAGACCAGCGTGATTGTCGTAATGCTGGGGTTATTGCTGGTTGTGTCCAGCCGGGTCATGGTCGGAATTGTATATAATGCTGTGAAATAGGTGACCGGCATGGGCCAGATGAGGCGAAAATGGAAATTGTTGTTTACTGGTCTCTGTTTCATCTTTATACTCTTGAGCATAGCCAGTAAATCGCAGGCAAATCCTGCAGCCGGTGGGTTAGCAAAAGTTATTAGCGCAGCTGCCCCTGTTGTCGGGGAGGCAGTGGCCGGTGCAGTGATCGACCAAATCATCAGCAAAATCTCATCAGATCAGGGCCTCACACCGCAAGAAGCTACCTTGCTTACCTCCTACATTCTTTCAGCTATCCTGCTCGAAGCTAACCATCAGATCGTAGCTTTTATCCAGAGCTATTTAAGCTATCAGCAGTATGTCTTCTCGGACAATGGCTGGTTACAGCAATGGTGGACAAGCTATTTGCTAATCGTCAATTTACTGGCTGTATTTGTCCTAACTCTTTACGGGGCGGGCCTGCTCTGGCAGGCGGGATTACAGGTTATGGCAGCGAAAAGGTCTTTGAAAGAATTGATTCCGCGCCTTTTATTTGGCCTGCTGCTGGCCAATGGTATTGTGGCTCTGGTGGAAATGGTTTTACGGCTAAATGGTGCCCTGTGTCAGGGATTATTTAATCTGAATGCTGTCGGTGGGGCCCTGCAGCAGCTCCTGCCCGGGCTGAAGGTACAGGAAGGGGTTAACATCAACCTGGTTTTGCTGGTTCTTTATGCTATTGGCAGTACATTCGCTGCAGTTGTGATTATTTTGCGCCTGGCCATGATCAATTTGCTCACTTTGCTGGCACCGGTAGCGGCTTTGCTCTGGATTTGGCCGCAAACCCAGCACTTTTTCTGGAATTGGTTAAAAGAACTGTTAACCTGGGTTTTCAGTCAGCCTCTGCAGCTGTTAATTTTAACGGCCTTTGGTACAGTTATATTTCGCTCGCCTCAGGCTATTTCCCAGACACTGCTGGGGATAACCCTGTTTCTCTTCCTGGCAGCAACACCCTTCTGGCTGCGCAAGCTGGTAGCCAGCACTATCAAGGATAAGGATGAGGTTGAGCATGAACAGGCATTACACCTATAAAATTCCGCGCAACATGAATCATCCGGACAAAGTCTGGTCCAACGGTACCCACTATATTTCCTGGTTTGATGTTATCCTGAGTTTTGCCGGGATTTTGCTGATTTTCGCCCTGACCTATCTGGTCAAAAACATTCTGGTTCTTGTATTGAGTATTTTTCTGATTATGCTTGTCTGCGGGGTACTGGTTTTCTGGAAGCCCCGGGGCTGGCCGCTATATAAAATAGCCTTGCTATTTCTGATTGATAAAATGCGTCCAGCAGTTTGGGGGGAAGGGGAAAAATATGCCGGCAAGTATTAAACAATTGCTGGGTATAACCAGGGTAGAGGATGAGCTTGTAATTTTATCCAGGGATAGATATCGGGCTATTCTGGAAGTTCAACCTCCCAGCCTGGGTCTTTATGATTGGGAAAAGTGCCATCAATTTGATCTGGCTTTTGCCCGCTTGATGGACGGCTTGAACTTTCCGTTACAAATTCTGGTTCGTCCCGTGCCGGTGGATCTTTCCAGCCTGGAGGAGAAATTGAACCAGCTCCTGGCCCGGGAGTTCATGGAATCGAGGATCAAATTGCTAAAAGCCTATGCGCGCTGGCTCTATCAGGCTGTTCAGCAAAAACAGGTAGCAGAGAAAAAAATCTATCTGATTCTGGGCTGGGATGCGGTCCAGGTAAGGGAAGGGGCTTTGCAGCAGGCCCGGGAGGAATTGGATGAACGCTGTCGGCTGGTTCAGCAACTGGCCCGGAAAGAAGGAATCGGTATAAGACGGCTGAATACTATTGAAATTTTTGATTTTCTTTACCGTTGCCTTAATCCGGGTCTGGCAGAAAGGCAGGAAATAGAGTGGCAAAAATTTTTAGCAGATGGCAAAAAGGAAAAACCATGGATAAAACTGAAGAAACCATTGACTTAACCCGGAAATCCAGACCTGAAACCCAGCAGGATCCTCTTCCGATGCGCCTGCTGTTACCTTCGGCTGCAGCGCGCCACAACCAGCTGGCTGGCACCATGGTGATTAATGGTTATTATCAGGCGCACCTTTATTGCCTAGCTTTTCCTTACGAAGTGCCCATCGGCTGGTTACAACGGCTTTTCCGCTGGTCTGGACCTTGCTGGCACAGTCTGCACCTTGTCCCGCTGGATCGGTTGACCACCATGAAAAAACTGGCCCGTCAGCAGGTGAATGCGGGTTCAACCCTGGAAAATGCCCGCCGCAAGAACTATTTACTGGATCCAGAAGAGGCCGTGGTTTTCCAGGATGCTGAGGAGTTGCGTCATAGTCTGGTGCGCGGGGAACAGAAGATGTATCAGCTCTCCTGGTATGTGGCTGTTCAGGGGGAGACGGAAGAAGAAGTAAAAAGCAGCCTGCGGGATGTGGAAGCCGAACTGGGCAGTGCCGGTATCATCAGCCGGCGGGCTATCTGGCAGGCACCGGAAGCCTGGCTATCCGTCCTGCCCCTTGGCCTGGATCTATTGCAATATCAGCATACTTTCACATCAGAGGCACTGGCAGCCATCAATCCCCTGCATGTTCCCGTAGGTACCGGTTATACCGGAGTGGTGCTGGGCATTGAAGCCAAAACCGGTAAGCTGGTGGCCATAGACACTTTTGCCCTGACCAATGCCAATATAACCATTATGGCCATGAGCGGTGCCGGCAAAACTTATTTGACCAAAACCCTGATCACCCGGGAACATTTCTGGTATGGCAATGACCTGATTGTTATTGACCCGGAAGATGAATACGGCACCTTGATCTCTGAACTGGGGGGAGAACTGGTCAGACTGGATCTGCAACAGGGAGCGGGGATCAATCCCCTGGAGCTCTGGGGAGATAGTGAAGGCAATGGGCTGGCCGAAAAGATTGAGTGGTTGCTGGGCCTGTTCAGCTTAATGCTGGGGGAACTTGGTCCGGTTCAAAGAGGATTACTGGAGCAAGCCCTCATCAGAGCCTATCAGGCCCGCAGCACTATGCCCCTGAACCGGGGAGCAGCTATTGGACAAGAAGAGATAGTTATCGTTGGCAAGAAAAGACGCCAACCCCTGTTGACTGATGTTTATCAGCAGCTGGCTGAAATGGAAGATCCGGAAGCCCGCATCCTGTGTCAGGGACTCTATCGCTGGGTTTATGGAGCTGTAAATCTCTTTAACTGCCATACTGACCTTAATCTAAAAAACCCTCTGGTCTGTTTTGTCCTGAAGGGTCTGGATCAGGAGGAAGTGAAGGCAGTGGCTGCTTATGTAATCGCTGGCTATTGCTGGGGTAAAATGAAACGCCAGCGGGACCAGAGAAAGATCAGGCTGGTACTGGATGAGGCCCATTTACTTTTGAAATATCGGGATACCGCCAGCATTATGGCCCGCTTTGCCAGGCAATGCCGCAAGTATAATGCCGGTTTACTTACCATCAGTCAGAATGTGGATGAGTTTTTGCTTAGCGAGGAGGGCAGAGCGGTTGCCCTTAATTCTGCCGTGCAAATTCTCCTGCGCCAGCATGAAGCTGCCCTTGACCAGGTCAGTCAACAGTTTTGCCTGACCGATTTTGAGCGGGAATTCATCCAGCAAGCAGGGCGGGGGGAGGCCCTGGTGCGGGTAGCTATGACTGATGGTATGCAAAAGTATGGAATTAATGTGGTGGCCAGTGAATATGAACATGAAATTTACTGTTCTCGGTAGCCAGCAACGCTGGCTGGGCTTTTTCCTGCTGGTTCTGATCCTGGGGTTGCTTATGTTTTTAGGGGTTTATATCTGTATTTTCTGGATACTGCTTGAGGCCAATGGGGTAACAGTGAAACTGGGATTTCCTAATGTCAGGGAACAGATACAGTGGGAGGAGGTGGGTAAGGGGCAGCTACTGGGCAAATATGTTTTTCCTGTGCTGGGTAGCTATAACTACAGCGATTCCTGGGGGGCACCTCGCAGTTTTGGTGGTGAGCGCCAGCATGAGGGCACTGATATTTTTGCTCTCTGGGGCACTCCATTAATTGCCGTTACCGATGGTCTAATCGAAAAGCTGGGCTGGAATACTTATGGTGGCTGGCGTATCGGCTTACGCGGAGAAGATGGAATCTATTATTACTATGCCCATCTTTCTTCCTATGCTGCAGGGATTTATCCGGGGAAAAGGGTAAGCAAAGGAGAAATTCTGGGGTATGCAGGCAACTCCGGTTATGGACCGGTGGGAACGACCGGGCGGTTTCCGCCCCATCTTCACTTTGGCATTTATATTGATGGACAGGCTACCAACCCCTATCCATATTTGAAAATGTGGGAAGGAAACAGGTGACATGGTGGTGGAGAAAAGTTTTCTAAAAAAGAATCTGAGTTTGGTGCTGGCTATATTATTTGCTCTTGTGAGCTTTTTGTTATTGCAAAAATACGTTAATAGTATGATTCAGCCGGAAACTGCCGTGGTAGCTACCAGGAATATAAAATCCGGTGAGCTCTTTAGTGCTGATTCGGTGAAAGTGGAAGAAATACCCCGAAAAGGGGTCATCCCCGGTGTGATCCGCAATCCTGGCGCACTGGTAGGAAAGAGAGCTGCTTACCCTCTTCTGGCCGGTCAGCAGATCAGTGAAACCGCCGTCAAGTCAGGGCAGGGCGAGCTTCAGGTCGGACCGGATCAAAGGGTGGTTGCGATCAAGGCCACTCTCACCAATTCTCTGGGCGGGAGATTACATAAAGGGGATAAGGTGGATATTTTTGTGCGCTGGCAGGATAAAAACAGTGGGCTGGTGTACAGTCAGCCGTTGCTCAGTGGCATTACCGTACTGGGGGTGCTGGATGATCAGGGGCGGGACTTTGAGCAGAGACAAAAAGACGTGCTGGATAAGGGTGGGCGCCTCATGCCTGGTGCAGTGCTTTTGGCAATAGAACAGAAACGGGTAGCTGAGGTTTTGCGTTATGAGGTCCTGGGTGAACTGGTGCTGGCTGGCAGTACCCGCCTGGAGTGAGGGAGGGATGAAGTTTGCGCATCATGCTGGCTACCGGTGATGATATTCTGGCTCCGGTGATTACGGAAAGAAAAGACTGGGAACTGGTTGGGTTGGCCTTATTTGCTGAAGATGTGCTGGAGCAAATCAAGCTAACCGGGCCAGATCTGGTGATTATAGCAGATGAGCTGGATCCTCATCTGCGTACCAGTAAGAGGATCCGGCTGGAATATCCGGATCTGCGCCTGATCTATATCATTACCGATGAAAATAACCCTGTTACTTCTGATGACCTGCTAAAAATGGGCATTTACGATATTCTGCCTGGTGTCTTTAAAAAGAAGGATTTACTGGATTTGATTGCTAATCCCAGGAGCTGGCAGGATACCGTCTCGGCGGAGCAACTGCTGGAGCAACTGGTGGAAGAACCCGGGGAAGAAGCCCCAAAAGTTACTGAAATGATGCCAGCACCAAAACTGGTCTACAAGCAAAAAATTCTGGTTTTCTGGAATCCCAAACCCGGTACAGGGAAAACCTTTCTGGCCAGCGGGGTAGCATTGGCACTGGCGCAAAAAGGACTGAATGTGGGGTTTCTGGATGGGGATTTAAATAATCTGTGTGCTCCCTACTGGCTGGGGGTGGAAAACAAACAGTTTCCCTTGCACAAAGCTATTCGCTCGGGAGAAGAAAGCCGGATTCAGGCTCTGGGGCAGCCCCATCCCCTCTGGCCTAACCTTATTATCTACAGCGGGACGATCTATTGCCGACCTGAAAGTTACAGCCAGTTTGAACCGGAACAGTTTCGCTCTTTTATCAACAGAATGAAAAGCTGTTTTGATGTCATCATAATTGACACTGCCAGTGACTTAAAACTGGTAAGTACATATATCGCATTACAGGAAGCCAGTGAAGTTATTATTCCGGTGAATCAGGACTATTGTCAGTTGCTGGCCATCAAACGCTACTTGCAATTATGGCAGAGGTTGAATATGGATAGTGGGAAAATCTACTACTGGCCTAACGGAATCAATGCCGCTGTTAAACCGGCACTTTCAACCATGATGGAAATATTGCCCGGTCGCTGGGGCAAGCTCTTTCCTGACCTGGGCAGTGAAATATTTGAGCACTTGCTGGCCGGTGAGCATCCCTGGTTTAAACTGAAGGAAAAGGAGGCGAGCTGGGAGGAAAATCTCAGGACTCTCTTTCCAGCCTATCAGCCTCAGCCAGCAGGAAGAGGTGGTAGATTATGGCCATCGTTGATCTCCTTACCGAGCTGGCCAAGGCCAGGCTGGAAAAAGCTGATACCGAAGGAGAATTAACGGGATATAACCGTTTACTGAATGAGGTAAAGGATTATTTGCTAAAAAATCACAGCCAGCTGGTAGGACTTTCACTGACTGACCGGGAGAAAAAACAGGCTGTTGCCCAGATCATCCAGGACTATTTGACTGGAGAGACAGGCTATTTACTCCCCGATCTGGAAAAAATCAAACAGTATTGTATCCAGGAAATTTGCGGTTATGGACCGCTGGATGACTTGCTGGCCAATCCCGATATCAATGAAATCATGGTTAATAACTATCAGGAAATCTATATTGAAATAAATGGTCAGATTCAGAAAACCAGTCGGCAGTTTGCTTCAGAAGAACAGCTAATCAATGTAGTGCGTAAAATTCTGGCTCCGGTGGGAAGAAGCCTGGACCTGGCCAATCCCTATGTAGATGCCCGTTTGGCTGATGGCAGTCGCTTAAATGCGGTTTTGAGCCCCATTGCTGTGCACGGAACCTGTGTTACCATCAGAAAGTTTCCGGTGCGCTTTTATACCCCGGAGAATTTGCTGGAGCTGGGGACTTGCAGTCGGGAAATGCTGGATTTTCTACGAGAAGCAGTGAATAACCGGGCCAATATCCTGTTGGTCGGCGGTACCAGCTCGGGTAAGACCAGCACTCTGCGTTCCATCTGTGCCTATATTCCATCCCATGAACGGCTGGTTACCATTGAAGATGTGGATGAGCTGAAGCTGAAGCAGCTTCATCCCCATGTAGTCAGCCTGGAAGCCAGAAAAAGCAAGGAGTTCCCGATTACTCTTTATGATCTCTTACTCAATGCATTGCGCATGCGGCCTGACCGCTTGATTGTCGGGGAAGTGCGAGGCAAAGAGGCCCTGGAACTGCTGGAAGCGATGAATACCGGCCATGAAGGCAGTATGGGCACTTTGCATGCCAATAATGCCTTGCAGGCAATTCAGCGGCTGGTATTGATGATATTGCGTAACAGTATGGATTTGAATCCAGAACTGGTGATGCGTTTGGTCTGTCAAACCCTTGATTATATCGTTACCATGAAGAGATTGAGTAATGGTAAAAGGGTGATGCTGGCAATAACTGCTGTCAGGGGCTACCAGCAGGGGGAACCCTGGCTGGAGGATGTCTTTTACTTCGAGGAGGACAGATTTTATGCTGCTAGCAGCTGAGCTGTTTTTGGCCGTTTCGGCTTGTTTGCTGGTCTGGTGGGCTTTTCGTGAAAATGAACTTGAGTTAATTGCCACCCTTTACAGGAAGCTTCCCAAACAGGTAGTTCTGGTGCTGGGTGGGGTACTGCTGGGAGCTGGCGTTGGTTTTTTGAGTGGAAGCAATTTCATTATTATTCTTCTGATTTTTTGTGGTGGAGCATTGCCCTATTTCTTTTATCGTAAACAGTTGATTCGCCAGCAACAACGGCTGGTAGAACAGATGGTAGCTTGCCTTTACCAGCTGGCTTCTTTATATGGGGTCTGTAATAATGTCTATCATGCTTTTGTGCAGACTGCCCAAACAGCTCCTGAACCGCTGAAGTCAGTCTTGCAGGAATTGCTGGCTGACTGGGAACTGGCCGGCTTGTCCACAAATGAAGCTATGGCCCGATTGGAGGAACGCATTCCCCATGATGATGTTCGTTTCTTCTGCCGCATTATTAGCCTGGCAGAACAGACAGGGGGAAACATCAAAGACATCATGTTACAGGTGCCAGAGTCCTTACAGGAACGACAGCTTTTAAGGGAAGAGGGTATGGCGGAACTAAAAGGTTATATCGCCCAGGCCTGGCTTTTAATCTTACTGGTACCTGGCTTTTTGTTGACCTTTTATCTATTGCAGCCTGAATTCATCTATTTATTAATGGATACTGCCCTGGGCAAGGGAGCTCTTTCCCTGGTGCTTTTTATAACTGCGCTGGCGGCTTATCTGGTAGACAGGGTGGTTTCCCCGCAGGAATGGGAGGATATGGCACGGTGATAAAGCTGCTAATTGCTTTGCTGGCTTTGGCCAGCGGCTGGCTGGTTAAAACCATATTAAAAAAAATCCTGACAAGCTATAACTCCAGGGAGCAAAAACGCCTGGAGTTGATCCAGCGCATAGGGTTTCTGCCCTCAGAGGAAAAGGATTTGACTAACAGATTGATGGAAAAATATTTGCTGTACTGGTATAAGCAGAGATTAAACTGGCTGGGCGGAGAACTGCAACCTGCCTTGCTGCGGGAAATAAAAAGAACTGCCGGACTGGGGTTGTTAGTGGTTTTTACCGGTATCTTACTGGCCATATTTAAACATAAAGTTTCCATACTGATTTACTGGACGGGGATGGGGATATTGCTCATTCACTGGCCTCTTATAAAAAAGCGCCGTGTTTATTTGCGCCAGCGGCAACAACTACAACGGGAAATGCCCAATTTAATTGATGGGGTCAGGGTTTTGCTGGGAGCGGGGTTTAGCTGTGCCCAGACTTTATCCTACTGGAAGCGCTTTGCTGGCCCTGCCCTCTTACCTTACCTGCAACAGCTGGAACAGGAGGCTGATTTGGAAGGGCTGGAAACGGCCTTAACCAGATTTGGTACCAGGGTAAATACCGCCCCGGCACAGGTACTGGTTTCCCTGTTGCTGCAGGAAATGCGCGGAGGAATAGATATAAGGGCAGCTGTTGGCCAGTTATCCGGTTATCAGCGCAAAATACGCTGGCAACAACTGCGGGGAGAGCTGAAGAAAAAACCGGTGTACCTGGCCTTGCTGGGAGCTATCCTCTTTGCTAATTTGTTTATCTTAATTGGAGTGCCGACAGTACAACTGATTTTACGAATACGACAGCTTAACTGAGATAAAGGAGGCGTAGGGAGTGAACAGGAAGTGGCAAAAACTGCTTTGCGAACGCGGGGATTTCGTGCAAAATGCTTTATATCTGGCCCTGGTGGTGATTTTTGGGATAGGAGTGCTATCCGCTTTTGGCCAGGAAATTGTGCAGCAATTTCAGGCCATCATCGACAAATTTGCCGCCACCCGTCCCCGTTAGGGCAGAGGGGTAGTGCTTATGTGGAGCTAGTCCTGGTCTTGCCAGTACTGCTGTTTTTATTGTTTGCCATCCTTGAAGGCGGAATCCTCATGGGGGTGGACAATTCCCTGGTTTCGGTTGTGGATTATGGCATCAGAGCAATGGCGGTAGAAGGGGGAATGACAGAGGAGATTGAGGAAAAGGTCAGACAACAGCTCAACTTGAGAGGGATCGATCCCGACCAGGTGAGAATAGAAGCCAGCTGGCAGCCGGTTCAGTTTCAGGAGGAGATTTTTCTGCGCCTGCACTATGATTATCCCTTGCGCTTGTTTGCTATCGAGGATGTACTGGAAATAACTATCCCGCTCAAGGCGGAAACGGTGGGAATCAGTGAACATGTTTTTCGTTGAGGAAAAAGGGACCAATACAGGCTGGCTGGTGCTGTTGCTGCCAGTTTTACTGCTGTTACTGGGCTGGGTTACGGATATTTCTATGTTATATATTGCCAGTAACCAGCTCCAGCATATCGCTGATAAAGCAGGTGAAGGAGCATTGACCACTTCCATAATAATGAATGTAATCCAGGAAGAAGGAACCATAAAGGTAGACCCTGTTCAGGCAGAAGAAAATTTTCAGCGGCTTTTGACTGCCAATGCCGAGCGCGAGGGCTGGGTTTTTACTGATGTTAAGCTGACCAGGTTGGAAATAGAACCGGAAGGCCCGCCCCGGCTGAGCTGTCGCCTGGAAGGGGAATACAGGCCAGTTTTTATGGGTTTCTGGCGAGAAAAAGTAACGCTGGGGGTAGAGAGCGAGGTTGTACTGGAGGATATACCTTGATGTAAACAATTTGACAGACAGGCTCTGAAAAAGTGGTATAATATATACGAACAACTTCACAACCTCCCAACACAACCTCTAACTTTTCTCCTGGCCCTTGGTTAACAAGGGCTATTTTTTTTGGTATACTTACAGGGGATGATGTGAGTGCAGGGGAGTGAAATCATTGCTGAGAAAATGGTTTGTCTGGCTTATTCTAACTGTACTGGTGGGACAGGCAGTTTTGCCCGCCAAAGCCTGGGCTGCCAGGGAACCTTTGATTGTCGGTAAAGGCGCGGTGCTGATTAATGGCAGAACGGGAGAAATAATCTGGAGTAAAAACCCGGATCAGAAGCTCTATCCAGCCAGTACCACCAAAATCCTGACTACTCTGTTGGCCCTGGAAAAGGGCAATCTAGATGATATTGTTACAGTCAGCCGCAGGGCGATGCAACAGGAAGGCAGTGCCATCTGGCTGCAGGAAGGAGAGCAGATTAGTTTACGGGATCTGCTCTATGCTGTAATGCTGAATTCCGCCAATGATGCTGCAGCGGCGGTGGCTGAACATATTGGTGGCTCGATAGAGAATTTTGCCCAAATGATGAATGAACGGGCCCGTCAGGCAGGGGCTGTCAATTCCCATTTTGCCAATCCCAATGGTTTGCCCAATCCGGATCATTATACTACCCCTAAGGACCTGGCATTAATCGCCTATGCTGCCATGCAGAATCCCCATTTTCGGGAAATTGTGGCCAGCAAGACTTTTAATATTAAAAGACAGGATCCGGCGGCTTTGACGCAGTTAATTAATCACAATAAACTGCTCTGGCGCTATCCAGGAGCTAATGGCATTAAAACCGGATATACTGTAGCCGCTCGTCAGTGCCTGGTCGCCTCTGCCCAAAGGGATGGGGAGGAATTTATCGCAGTTGTCCTGGGCAGTGAAGGCAGAAATATCTGGACCGATTGTACCACACTTCTGGATTATGGTTTTAACAATTTCAAAACTGTACTGGCAGCTAAAGCCGGTGAAAAAGTGGGAGAAGTGCCAGTTAGTGAAGGAGCGAAGAAAGCGGTTGCCATACTGAAAGAGGATCTTTATGTGACGGTTCCCAAAGACCAGCCTTTACCCAGCTGGAGCCGAGCAGCCCACCTGCTGGATAATGTGCAGGCACCGGTAGAAAAAGGCCAGAAGCTGGGGGAAATGGTGCTGCTCCTGGGGGATAAACCGCAGGCCAGGGCGGAAGTGGTGGCGGAATCAGGAGTAGCCAAAAAGAAATGGGCCAGTTTTGTTACCAGCACGGGCCAGGTCTGGAGTGAATATAAGTGGTGGTTTTTTGGTTCAGGAGGGATGGTGCTGGTCGGAGGTTATTTGCTGGCCCTGGCCAGAAAAAAGAGACGTCAGCAACGCAGATTTTCCCGCTATTATTACGATGATTCGGAATATTAGAACTTTCCATTGCTGACACAAATCGACAGTTGTTGTTGTGCCTTCCTGCTTTAATTGAATTAGAAGGAGGCGAGCGGTATGAGAAAACAATTCTTAGAGCTGTTGCTGGAAATGATTGATCGGGAGCGAAGTAAACTGGAGGAGCTCTGGCTGGAATGGGGTAGCACCCAGCACCCCCTGGTTTACCACCAGAGCTGTAAGCTGGACAAATTGATCAACCTTTACCAGCGTCAGAAGTTTTTTTGTAGTTGTTGAAAAGAAGCCTGCTGATAATTCTGAAGGCAAATGAATCGGCCTTCAGAATTTTTTTGTTTTTTCTGTCTATTTAGCAGGGAAATTAGAAGACATGTAGAATATAGTGTTGTATAAAAGATGCTCTAACAAAACAATTGTTACAAGACAAAGGAGGTATTTTCAGGGTATGAAGGGAAAAAAGTTGTGGAGTCTGGTGTTAGCGGGAGCTTTGCTGGCTAGCGGGCTGTCCGGTTGCGGCACCCAGGCTGGCAAGGAAGGGGAGCAAAAGCAGAGTGGAGATAACCAGGCCGGTGGCGGCGAGATTTTAATCGGTACCAACTTTGAGATGACCGGTAATGCTGCCTCCTACGGTCAGGGTTCAGTTAAAAACATCCGGCTGGCTATTGAAGAAATCAATGCTGCCGGCGGCGTACTGGGCAAAAAGATTCGCCTGGTGGAAGGGGATAACAAGAGTGAACCTTCCGAATCCGCCAATGTTACCACAAAGCTTATCACTCAGGACAAAGTGGTGGCCATTATCGGGCCGGCAGCCAGCTCCAATGCGATTGCTGCTGCGCCGATCTGTGATCAGTTTGGCATTCCCCTGGTACCTTCCAGTGCTACCGCTTCTGGCGTAACAGTGGACAAAGATGGCAAGACCCATCCTTATGTTTTCCGGACCTGTATGATTAACCCCTTCCAGGGTAAAGTTGGTGCTGCTTTTGCCATTGACACTCTGAAGGCCAAGACTGCGGTAATTGTGGTGGATAACAGTACCGACTACAGTAAGGATCTGGCTGCTGAATTTGAGAAGAACTTTATCGAAAAAGGCGGTAAGATTCTGGGCAAAGAAGCCTATCTGGCCAAGGATACTGACTTCCGGGCTATCCTGACCAAAATCAAGCAAATGAATCCTGATATTATCTATCTCCCTGGTTACTATAACGAATCCGCTCTCTTCATCAAACAAGCCCGGGAACTGGGCCTGAACCTGCCCATCGTCGGTGGGGATGCCTGGGATTCCCCGACTCTGGTTGAAGTAGCTGGGGCCAAGGCGCTGAACAATACTTTCTTCACTAACCACTATTCTATCGAAAGCCAGAACGAATTGTCTAAAAAGTATGTAGAAGCCTATCAGAAGAAGTATGGCGAGTTGCCTGATGCCATCGGTGCGATGGCCTATGACGCCGCTTACCTGGTAGCAGATGCTATCAAGCGGGCTGGCAGCGCTGATCCCAAAGCTATTCGCGATGCTCTGGAAGCCACCAAGGATTTCAAGGGCATTTCCGGTACTATCACCTTTGATGATAAGCACAATCCCATCAAGAGTGCCTTTATCATCGAGTTTGTGGATGGCAAGCAGAAACTGAAGACCATCGTAGAGCCCTAAGAGAAAGGCAGCCCACTACAGTGAGAGGTAGTGGGCTGTTGTTTTTTTCTGTCAACAAAAAGCAGGATTTCAGGGATAAATGTCGAATGTGTCAACTGTTAAAACCTGAACAAGCGAAGGGAAGTGTGGGAGATGAAGCTCTGGCGTTTGCGCTTGAATTTTCGCTGGAAACTGGCTGTTGTCTTGATGTTTGCCGTTTTCATCACAGCGGTTTCCATGGGTATCTATGCGGTTTATCAGGAAAAACAGGAGCTGGCAGCTGTTGTTCAGGAGCGATTGCGACATAATGGCAGGATGGCACTGGCTTACCTGGATGTGTTATATCCAGGGCCCTGGCGGGTGGAAAATGGCCTCCTGTACAAGGGGAATATTCAGATCTCCTACAATGACCGGCTAGTTGATGATTTGCGGGATAAAACCGAGTGCCTGGTTACCTTCTTCCTGGGGGATACCAGAGTTGCCACTACAATCCGGGATGAGTTCGGTCGGCGCATAATTTCCACCCAGGCCGCACCGGAGATAGCCCGACAGGTGCTGGCTGGCAAGGAATTTCAAGGGGAAGCTGACGTACTGGGCAAAAAACTGCAGACAGCCTACTTTCCTTTGCAAGATGAAAATGGTCGCACTATCGGTATGTTTTTTATCGGCAGTGACCACCGGGACTATGATGCCAAATTGAATGGTTTAATCTGGAATTTCATTTGGGCCCTCCTGTTTGGCCAGCTGATGGCCAATGTCCTGGCCTGGTATGTCGCCCGTCATTTCAGCCGACCGGTGCAGGCCATACAGCAGGCTATGTCCCGGGCGGAGCAGGGGGATTTGACAGTGCGGGTCCCTGTTACCACCAAGGATGAACTGGGGGATCTGGCGGATAATTTCAACAGCATGCTGTTGCGCCTGAGCCAGGCCTTCCAGGAAGTGAATGAAACTGCCCACCAGCTGGCGGGCTCAGCCCAGCAATTATCTTCAGCGGCGGAAGAATCCAGTCGTACTACCGAGCAGATTGCCTCTACCATCAATCAGGTGGCCCAGGGGACAGAAAGTCAGGCCAAGAGCGTGGAGGATACAGCCAATATTATCAGTGAAATGTCCAAACTGGCCCAGCAAATTGCGGCCAATGCCCATGGCGTTTTGTCTGCGGCCCGGGAGATGGATGAAAGTGCCCAGGCCGGGGAAAAAGCCATTGAGCAGGTAATGGAAAAAATGGCCCATATCAATCAGTCAGTTGCTGAATTTGCTAACCAGATTAGCTCTCTGGGCAACAGAAGTCAGGAGATCGGCAAGATCGTAGATGTGATTACCGGTATTGCCAAGCAGACCAATTTACTGGCTTTAAATGCTGCCATTGAGGCAGCCCGGGCCGGTGAACATGGCCGCGGTTTTGCCGTAGTGGCAGATGAGGTGCGCAAGCTGGCAGAACAATCCGCTGAAGCCACCACCCAGATTTCGGGCCTGATTAAAGAAATTCAGGGTGAAACGGTAAAGGCTGTGCAGGGCATGGAAGAGCGCCGGCAGGAAGTAGAGCAGGGCACGGCCATCGCCCAGAACGCAGTCCTGGCTTTCCGAAATATTATCGAGGCTATCAATAAGGTCAATAACCAGATTGCCTCTGTGACTCAGGCTACTGACCAGATGGCGGAAGGCGGCGATGTGGCTGTGCAGGCTATCGAAAACATTGCCAGCATATCCGAACAGACAGCGGCCAGTGCCCAGCAGGTGGCGGTTGCTGCCGAGGAACAGACCGCCTCTTCCCAGGAAGTGGCTGCCTCAGCAGGTATGCTGTCATCACTGGCTGATCGCTTGCAAAGCATTACCAGTCGCTTTCAAGTCAAATAGACCCTGCGATATGTGGCGGT
>NZ_BDLR01000141.1:0-306 GCF_002049395.1 Carboxydocella sp. JDF658
TACTGAAGACCTCATTTTGTTGCAGGGTATTAAACTTGAGAAAAAGATTAGTGAGAAAATAGTTTTTCTCCCTGCTAATAGTCTGCATCAGATGATAACGTAACCTGGTTAACCGTTGTAAAGGGAGATAACGAAAATCGACCTGGCTATTTTCCGGGAGACGGCCAAAACGAAGCCGGTCAGCAATTACCCAGGCATCTGTCCAGTCATTCTTGGGAAGGTCAGGATAAGCCTTTTTAAAATTAGCTACTACTTTAGGATTAAAGGAATATACCTGACAGTTATAAGGAGTTAGCCGGGTGTCAG
>NZ_BDLR01000142.1:0-209 GCF_002049395.1 Carboxydocella sp. JDF658
CGTATCTAAAGCCCGGCAGCCAAAAAGCTGTCCCTCGTAGTACTCTTAGATGCTTCGCATCGTTGAGTGTTACCTTACTCTGTGCGGTTTTCAAGGAGCAATGCATGTCGGTTTTTCGTCCTCCTACGGACCTCACTAAAGCTGTTACCGCCAGCAAGCTGGCGACAGCTTTACGTATCGAGTCCCGTCGGCCGAAAAACCTCAGCTTA
>NZ_BDLR01000143.1:0-2500 GCF_002049395.1 Carboxydocella sp. JDF658
ATTTGTCAACACCTGCGTTATTAATAAGCTGAAAAATTTTTTCGTGAAAAATTGGCTGAAACAATTGAAAAAATGTGGATTTTGTGATATCCTTGCCTCGGATTTGGGTTTCTCCTTTATATTAGAGATTTGGGCAAGGACTACCCTTAATCTCTATTATAAAGGAGATTTTTATATTTCTCAGCTAAAAAACGCATAATTCTGCCTATTTTGTGTTAAATCGAATTAATTCCCAGCTTGACAAATTCTAAAAAATTTTATGCAACGCTACTGATAGAGGGGGTAATGTTCAAAATAAAACAGTATATTCTATGATTAGTTATTGTATTAGAATACTTGACAAGTATTCTGGTTCTGGTATACATAAAACTGATTGAATTAAAAAAAAGGGATAGATAAAGGTAATATTTTACATCACTTATCCTTTTCCTTTTTGTCCTGAGCTTAACTATTTTGAATAACTTTTTCCGTACAAAATAAAGTATAATTTGAGAAATTATAGAATAAGCATAATTAATTTTCAGAAAAATCTTATTACATTCCATTAAATCCCATATAGATTTTACGCGGAGTGGAGGGAAGAGAAAGGGAAAGGATTTTTAAAAACAATGGAAGATGATGAGAAAAGCGAGGATAAGGAAGGATTTTGTTAGAGTAATTTAGATTAGGAGGCGGAAAAATGTCTTATGGGTTACGAAAAATCCGAGTTTTTTATGAAAATGGAGACTTATCTTCTTATTTGCACGAAAGACAAGAGGCCGTAAGGAAGAGCATTTTTGAGGAATCAGAAAACTATTTATTGAATGTTAATGAAGTAGAATACATTGAATACAAAGTTAGTGAATACACAATAGAACCTCTTAGACTAAAATATGAACAAGCTTATGCAGAGCAAAAAGAAGAGCTTATTCCAGCAGAGTTATTTCCCAAGGATTTTATTGTATATGCGGGCAAATCTTATCCTAAAATGGTAATTTATTTTCATATACCAGTTGAAGGAGAGCTAAAACTTCTTACTTATACACCAAGTACCAGACTTTTATGGACGGAAGAAATGTTTATAGATAAATCAGAATTAATTTTTCGGAGAATTCAGTTTAGAGATAGCATTGAAGAAATTAATAGAGATTACGAATCAACTGTACAGAAATTAAAAACAATGGAGGCTCATATTAACGAAGAGGTAAATAGCTTTAATAATACATTACGGGCAAAAGTAGAAGAGATTTTCAGGAGTCGAAAACAGGAGTTATTGAAAAGGCGAAACTTACTTTCGAGTTTAGTTGTTCCAATCAAACATACTGAAAATGTTCCAGAAACTTTTGTTATTCCGCCTCCAGGAGTAAAGAAGAAAATTGCGGTAAAGCCTCAAGTTTTTGATAAAGGATTTGCTCCAGAGCCAGCACTTGATATGCAAACATATAGAGATATTCTTAAACTAATCCATGATATGGGTAAAGAGTTTGAAAGGAAGCCGTCCGTTTACTCAGGCAAAAGCGAGGAGCAATTGAGGGATCATTTTTTAATGCTTCTTGAGCCTCATTTTGAAGGTTCAGCAACGGGGGAGACTTTTAATAAGAGCGGGAAAACAGACATACTTCTGAGATATGAAGGTAGTAATGTCTTTATTGCGGAATGCAAATTCTGGAGAGGAAAAGTTGCTTATCACGAGGCGATAAATCAACTATTAAGCTATTTGACATGGAGAGATTCTAAGGCAGCGATAATTTTATTTGTAAGAAATAAAACTATATCTGATGTATTGAGAACAATTGAGGAGGAAACACCTAAACATAAGAACTATCTTGGTTTTGTTAATAAAGAAGATGAGAGTTGGTTTAATTACCGTTTTAATATAAATGGTGACAGAAATAGAGAAGTGAAATTAGCTGTATTGGCATACCATCTTCCATAGACTCAAGTAAATTTTTTTAATAACTAATTGGCTTTTTATAATCTCGGTATTGAAAAACTTCAAGCAATAAAATAGTTTTTGACAACAAATATATCCATTGCTTTTTAGAATTAAACCTTAATACTTACCACTTATTCCAAACGATGTATATTTCATTTAAATCTTTTCCGCATGCGAAAAAAGTGTTTCCGTTGAGGGGTGAAAAAGGGAAAAGGCTTAAGGGTCAAGTGGTAGTGAAAAAGATGAGGGATAAGTGGTGAAGCCTTAAGAGATGAGGGTTTTACGCCACTTATCCCTTTTTCCTTTTGCCCTTGACCCTGTCCATTCGGACAAACTTTTTTCGCACAAAATAGGTGTATGATTGGGAATTTTTAGCAGAAATATAGTTGCTTCACGGAAAAACTTTATTACCTACCATAAAATTCCATGTAGATTTTATGCGGGTTTGAGGGATTGGAAATGGAAAGGGTTTTTTTTAAATTAACACGAGCTCAGCCCTTTTTGTTGTATCTAACGAGTGATATTCTCGAGCTGGGGTTGGTGAGTACCTACCGTTAGCTGAACGTACGGACTGAGGTGCACGAA
>NZ_BDLR01000144.1:0-557 GCF_002049395.1 Carboxydocella sp. JDF658
GGCTCCGCTCGACTTGCATGTGTTAGGCACGCCGCCAGCGTTCATCCTGAGCCAGGATCAAACTCTCCGAATATATCTCGAAAAGTTTTTATCCGAAATTAATAGAAACTCGAAACTGACGAGTCCGTTTTACGGTGTAGAACATCCTGTTCAGTTTTCAAGGATCTGTTCGCTTCTTTATAAGCTTTATCTGGCTGTGTTCCATCTGCCTCGAGGTCCTCGACATATCCCGAACCTCGTGTCAGCGACGTTAGTTATAATATCACATCGGCAGTTATTCTGTCAACTACCATTTTTAATTTTTTTCGCACCCGGCAGTGCTGTCTGCCGGGCGCTTGCTTATATTAACACATCTTAAATTCATCTGTCAACACCTTTTTATTTTATGCTTTTTGCGATGTACCCATTTTCAGAATGATAACTGCGAAAAGTTAATATAAAAATTAGTAGTTTAAACCAGTAGCGTTGCATAAAATTTTTTAGAATTTGTCAAGCTGGGAATTAATTCGATTTAACACAAAATAGGCCGAATTATGCGTTTTTTAGCTGAG
Source organism: Carboxydocella sp. JDF658 (assembly GCF_002049395.1). Classification (NCBI taxonomy): domain Bacteria; kingdom Bacillati; phylum Bacillota; class Clostridia; order Eubacteriales; family Clostridiales Family XVI. Incertae Sedis; genus Carboxydocella; species Carboxydocella sp. JDF658. The sequence goes on from NZ_BDLR01000144.1 coordinate 552, forward strand.
AAATAT
>NZ_BDLR01000145.1:0-207 GCF_002049395.1 Carboxydocella sp. JDF658
GAAAAAATGTGGATTTTGTGATATCCTTGCCTCGCATTATAGCTTCTCCTTTATATTAGAGATTTGGGCAAGGACTACCCTTAATCTCTATTATAAAGGAGATTTTTATATTTCTCAGCTAAAAAACGCATAATTCGGCCTATTTTGTGTTAAATCGAATTAATTCCCAGCTTGACAAATTCTAAAAAATTTTATGCAACGCTACTG
>NZ_BDLR01000147.1:0-201 GCF_002049395.1 Carboxydocella sp. JDF658
TAATATCCCGTAGACCTTTTAATTGTTCTAACTGGGCATAGGCCAGAAGATAGAATAGCTTAAGTGCTGTCAGTTTTTTAACGTATTTGTCAACACCTGCATTATTAATAAGCTGAAAAATTTTTTCGTGAAAAATTGGCTGAAACAATTGAAAAAATGTGGATTTTGTGATATCCTTGCCTCGCATTATAGCTTCTCCTT
>NZ_BDLR01000148.1:0-201 GCF_002049395.1 Carboxydocella sp. JDF658
ATTAGATAAATACGTCCCAATGAATTACGGATTTTCTGGAAACCAACTTTCTCTCCAATTTGCCGCGTAAGATCTTGAAAGATTGCTTTAAAAATGCTTATTGGCAATGCGTTCAGCCTACGTGATATCTGAGAATGGCTTATAGAGTCAAGAGCAATGCATATACTTTGAAGATCGTTATTTAAGCTATTGCTAATATCC
>NZ_BDLR01000149.1:0-481 GCF_002049395.1 Carboxydocella sp. JDF658
TGCTCGTTCCTAACCAACCTCAGTTTAGTTTAGTCGGTTTTTTGTCCGCCTACGGCTGTCACTAGTATTGTTACCGGCAGCATAGCTGCCGACAATACTACGTTTCCAAAGCCCGGCGGCCAAAAAACTGCACTAGACCTAATTTAACTGAGAAATCCAGCCCAGGTTTGAACTTCGAACCTCGAACTTCGTAGAGATGGTGGAGACGAGCGGGTTCGAACCGCTGACCTCTTGAATGCCATTCAAGCGCTCTCCCAGCTGAGCTACGCCCCCACACTTTGTTTTAATGGTGGGCCTAAGTGGACTTGAACCACTGACCTCACGCTTATCAGGCGTGCGCTCTGACCAGCTGAGCTATAGGCCCATGTTGTTATCTAGACCGAGAAATCCAGCCTCAGGTTCGAACTTCGTACCTCGAATTTCGAACCTCGATTAGCTCGATCCCTCAAAACTAAACAGGATGTTCTTCCACCTAAACTCG
>NZ_BDLR01000150.1:0-540 GCF_002049395.1 Carboxydocella sp. JDF658
GGGTGTGTCCATAAAACCATTGTTCGTGATAGCTATCCCATCCCCAGTTAGCGTTGGGGTCGGTAAAAGAGCGTTTGCAGTTGCAGCGAAAAATGCCTTTAGAGTGGCATTCGCACAGCTTTTTACCATAGGGACTGGCACCGGTTAGGAGTGGGGCTCCGTCGGCGGCCACAGCTACATTATCTGGGTCGCCAAGCAGGCCCAGTTCGGACGATGGTTTGACGGCACACTCTTTTAATATCAGTTGCAAAATTCTCTGCGGTTGTTTTTTAAGGACCCTGCCTTTTAAGACTTGGTTAACGAGTTTTTTCACAATTCCAGGATGCTTTGGGACCAATTTTTCTCCGGATTTAGGACGTTTGCGGCCTTTGGATTTTGGTTTTTGAACAGCCTTTTGCGGAGCATATTCCAGCCATAAACGGTTGAGGAAATCATAAATAGTACCAACCCCTGGGGTGTGCAGATCAAAACCGCAGATAGTGGCGAGAACAGGATTAGCTTTCAGGAGATGGACAAATTTAGTCGGGTCTTCAATTTTGC
>NZ_BDLR01000152.1:0-211 GCF_002049395.1 Carboxydocella sp. JDF658
TAAGCATTTTTAAAGCAATCTTTCAAGATCTTACGCGGCAAATTGGAGAGAAAGTTGGTTTCCAGAAAATCCGTAATTCATTGGGACGTATTTATCTAATTGATGCCTCGGTTATTAGCTTGTGTCTAAGCCGTTATCGCTGGGCAGAATTCCGTAAAGAGAAAGGCGGTATAAAACTTCATCTCAGGCTTAATTTGTTTGGGCAAGGGGT
>NZ_BDLR01000153.1:0-201 GCF_002049395.1 Carboxydocella sp. JDF658
TCTGACTCCCAGGGTCCAAGTTATGGCATTCGCAGTTTGATAAGGTTCGGTAACCTTGCTCAGGCCCCTAGCCCATTCAGTGCTCTACCTCCATAACTCATCCCCTGAGGCTAGCCCTAAAGCTATTTCGGGGAGAACCAGCTATCTCCGGGTTCGATTGGCATTTCACCCCTACCCACACCTCATCCGCCGACTTTTCAA
>NZ_BDLR01000154.1:0-241 GCF_002049395.1 Carboxydocella sp. JDF658
AAAAAAGATACTCTCAGCACCGTGACTTTTAAACAGAACGCTTTCGAAATACTGCCGGACAACCGGGTGCGCCTGAAGCTGCCCAAAACCTACGGCAGGCGGGTGATTGTACTGGAATACCAGCTCCCATCGCACGTCACTCTGAGCAAAGTCCAGCAGGTAAAGCTGGTCTACGAACCCGGGACCGGCGACTGGTACCTGCACATAACCCACAGGGTCCCGGTAACCTATAAGGAAACCG
>NZ_BDLR01000155.1:0-217 GCF_002049395.1 Carboxydocella sp. JDF658
TGGGGAATCTTCCGCAATGGGCGAAAGCCTGACGGAGCAACGCCGCGTGGGTGAAGAAGGCCTTCGGGTCGTAAAGCCCTGTCTTCAGGGACGAAGTCTCCCTTGCGAATAGTGGGGGAAGGTGACGGTACCTGAGGAGGAAGCCCCGGCTAACTACGTGCCAGCAGCCGCGGTAAAACGTAGGGGGCGAGCGTTATCCGGAATTACTGGGCGTAAA
>NZ_BDLR01000156.1:0-261 GCF_002049395.1 Carboxydocella sp. JDF658
TTCTGCCCCCAAAGACTACCTCCGGTATTGTCCCCTTCTCCCGGTAGTCCTTCAGTTCAGCCAGCCTTTTTGCCAGTGAAACCACCCGATGGTTTCGCCCTTTGACTGCCAGGCGGAGCTTTTCAATAACTTCTGAAGCAGCCCCCTTTTCCTCTGCCTTCGCCAGTTTCCTCATAGCCAGGCTGAGCTTCTTCCTGGCCCGGCCCAGTTTCTCTTCTGTTTCTTCATTTTCTAACTTCAGCAGTTCTGTTTGGGAGTCCA
>NZ_BDLR01000157.1:0-239 GCF_002049395.1 Carboxydocella sp. JDF658
TGGTTCTCACAGCACGCAAGTTAGTGCGTATGGTTGATGCTCTGCTGCGCAGCAACCAACTTTACATGCCCCAGGGGCAAAGGAGGGATTCAAACTAAGGACAACCCAAAATCTGTTTTACATTTTTGTAACTTGTTTCCAAATATATTAGGAAACAGGGTGGTTTTTTGTTGCCTTTTTTAAAAAACTAAACTAGAAAATATTGACCTTATGGTCTTGACATATTACCGTAGGTCTTT
>NZ_BDLR01000158.1:0-268 GCF_002049395.1 Carboxydocella sp. JDF658
ATAACACATAGGGCCAGTCCGCACCGCAGCTTCATTTTGGCCATGCCCCGAATGGTATGCTGTTCGAATCCAAAGGATACATCGAGTCTGCTATTTACCCTTTCTACTGCGGTGCGTTTTTTATATTCTTTTTCCCACTTATAACTTGCCCGGTCGATCGGCGTGAATATCCGTCGGTTTTCCGCTAGCGGTATACGTATTCCCTGACTAACTGAACACTGTTCCATTCCCTGACACTTGATTCCGTATCGCTTTGCCGGACATAACT
>NZ_BDLR01000159.1:0-338 GCF_002049395.1 Carboxydocella sp. JDF658
TCCGCCCCTTGACTGCCAGGCGGAGCTTTTCAATAACTTCTGAAGCAGCCCCCTTTTCCTCTGCCTTCGCCAGTTTCCTCATAGCCAGGCTGAGCTTCTTTCTGGCCCGGCCCAGTTTCTTTTCTGTTTCTTCAATTTCTAACTCCAGCAGTTCTGTTTGGGAGTCCAGCAGGGCCTGTGCTTTAAGTCTGGCATCATCCGCATAGCGGGAGTTCAGCCCGAAAAGTTCTTGTCCTGCCTTCTTGATTTCATGGCGGGAAGCACCTTCCAGGAGCCGGTTAAAGGCCCACCGCATACAGGCACAGAAGAGACGCATCTCCGTAGTCAGCGGGTCTTCT
>NZ_BDLR01000160.1:0-202 GCF_002049395.1 Carboxydocella sp. JDF658
CAAGGTAGCCGTATCGGAAGGTGCGGCTGGATCACCTCCTTTCTAAGGAGACAACGAGTTTAGGTGGAAGAACATCCTGTTTAGTTTTGAGGGATCGAGCCGTAATCGAGGTTCGAAATTCGAGGTACGAAGTTCGAACCTGAGGCGAAAATCCCTGGCTTAAGGCAACTTAAGCTGAGGTTTTTCGGCCGACGGGACTCGA
>NZ_BDLR01000161.1:0-207 GCF_002049395.1 Carboxydocella sp. JDF658
TATCTAAAGCCCGGCAGCCAAAAAGCTGTCCCTCGTAGTACTCTTAGATGCTTCGCATCGTTGAGTGTTACCTTACTCTGTGCGGTTTTCAAGGAGCAGTGCATGTAGGTTTTTCGTCCTCCTACGGACCTCACTAAAGCTGTTACCGCCAGCAAGCTGGCGACAGCTTTACGTATCGAGTCCCGTCGGCCGAAAAACCTCAGCTTA
>NZ_BDLR01000162.1:0-3003 GCF_002049395.1 Carboxydocella sp. JDF658
GAGTAAAAACGCGATTGAAAAAATTAACAAAAAATATACTGAAGAAATTTATTTTAGTAATCTGTTAAGTATCTATGAGAAATTATTAAATTCAAAAAATAAAGGTGAAAATGTATGAAAATTGCAATGATAGGACAAAAAGGGTTACCGGCACAATCTGGCGGGGTTGAAAAACATGTTGAAGAAATAGGCAAGAGGTTAGTAAATGCTGGCTATGAGCTTACAGTTTTTAATAGAAAACATTATTCAAGTATAAAGGATAAGTCAAATCATAATGGCATAGTGATTAAAAATTTACCAAGCATAAATACTAAGCATCTAGATGCTATAACTCATACTTTTTGTTCAACTGTTTATAGTATGTTAAGCTTTATACCAAGACTTCTTTCACATAAAAAAATTGTCGTCACAGTGCATGGGCTGGATTGGCAACGAGCTAAATGGGGGTACTTAGCTAAACAAATTTTAAAATTAGGTGAAATTACATCAGCCTTCTTTCCTCATAAATTGATAATTGTTTCTAATACGTTAAGAAACTATTATCAAGAAAAATACAAAATCGATCCAGTTTTTATCCCTAATGGAGTTACACTACCCACAAAAATTTCTGCCAGCGAAATAAAAGAAAAATTTGGCCTTCAACCTCAAAAATATATTTTATTTCTGGCCAGGTTAGTCCCAGAAAAAGGCGCACATTATCTTTTAGAAGCTTTTTCTAAAATTAAAACTGATCTTAAGCTTGTAATAGCAGGGGGTTCAAGTAATTCTGATGATTATGTATTAACCCTGGAGAAATATAAAAGCTTTCCAAACATTATTTTTACAGGCCAGGTAAGTGGAAATCTGTTGCAAGAGCTCTATAGTAACGCTTATATTTATGTTTTACCATCAGACCTGGAGGGTTTACCTATTTCGCTACTGGAAGCTATGAGTTATCAGTTACCGTGTCTCATCAGTGATATACCTGAAAATCTCGAAGTTGGTCATGATTGTTCATTAACTTTTCGAAAAGCAGATTCTGAAGATTTAGCGCAGAAACTAATTTATGCCATAAATAATCCAGAAGATCTAAGCAGGTTAGCAGTAAAAGGTTTTAACAAGGTTAAAGAAAACTACAGTTGGGAAAGAGTAGTTCAACAAACAATTGCAGTTTATCAAAGCCTTTTATAAAAGGAGGACCATCATGAACGTACTTGTCACCGGCGGCGCGGGCTATATCGGCAGCCACACCGTATACTACTTGCTCCAGCAGGGCCATCAGCCCATCGTGCTGGACAACCTCAGCACCGGCCATCGCCAGGCCGTACCATCTACCGTCCCCTTTTACCATGGCGACATTGCCGACTCTGTCCTGGTCACTTCCATCATCAACCAGCACCAGATCAGCGGCGTCATCCATTTCGCCGCCAGCAGCCTGGTGGGAGAATCTATGACTGACCCGGCCAAATACTTTGAAAACAACGTTGTCAAAACCATCCTCTTCCTCAACACCCTGCTTAAAACCGGAGTTAAACACCTGGTCTTCAGCTCAACTGCCGCTGTCTACGGGGAACCACGGCAGATTCCCATTCGGGAAGAGGATCCTACAGAACCCACTAATGTCTACGGTCAGACCAAGCTCATGCTGGAACAGGTCATGGCTCAATATGCCAGGACCTATGATTTTCACTATGCTGCTTTACGCTATTTCAATGCCTGTGGTGCCCTGCCTGATGGCTCCATCGGCGAGGATCATCAGCCGGAAACCCACCTGATCCCTTTGATCCTGCAGGTGGCTAATGGCAGGCGGGATCATATTACCATCTATGGCCAGGATTATCCTACCCCTGATGGCACCTGCATTCGGGACTATATTCACGTCCTTGACCTGGCTGAAGCCCATTTGCTGGCCTTGCAATACCTCTGGATTGGGGGAGAATCCGGGCCCTTTAATCTGGGCAATGGCCAGGGTTTCTCCGTCCAGGAGGTCATCAGCGTCGCCCGTCAGGTAACCGGTCATCCCTTGCCGGTACAAATCGGCCCCCGGCGGCCGGGAGATCCGGCCCGGCTGGTGGCAGCAGCGGAAAAAGCCAGGCAGGTACTGGGCTGGCAACCCCGCTACCCCGATCTGATGGCAATGATAGAAACAGCCTGGGCCTGGCATCACCAGCATCCTGACGGGTTTCAGTCAGGACGGGAAAGGGAAGAGGCATGAAACAGAGCAAAACTCTGTTCTGGTCAATTGTAACCCTGGGCTGGCTGGGACTCATCTTCTGGTTTTCCAGTCAGCCCTTTGCCCTGCAGAGGGCTCTTTATTCTTCCACCTTGCGGCATTATCTTGCCCTGCTACCGTCACAGCTTACCTTCGTTGAAGCCGAATATCTTTTACGCAAGTTTGCCCATGTAGTTGAATATACTGTCTTTGGTTTTATTCTCTTACGGGTGCTGGGCCGCTGGTGGCCAGCTCTGCTTTTCCTGCCTTTGATTGCTCTATTCGATGAACTCAACCAGCGCCAGATCAGTGGCCGCCATGGCCGCTGGCAGGATGTGGTGCTGGACTTGAGCATTTTTTATCTTTTGGCTATATTTAATTATTGTAGAGCAAAATTCAGGCAGGAAAAAACAAAATCTAACAGAAGATAAAAAATAATACTGAGTTTTACAGGGGGGAGTGAAGAGGATGAAAGTGCGTAAAGCGATTATTCCAGCGGCAGGTTTGGGAACCAGGTTTTTGCCTGCTACCAAGGCCCAGCCCAAGGAGATGCTGCCTCTGGTGGATAAGCCCACCATTCAGTATGTGGTGGAGGAGGCGGTGGCTTCCGGGATCAAGGACATTATCATTGTCACCGGCCGGGGCAAACGGGCCATTGAGGACCATTTTGACCGCTCCATTGAGCTAGAGACTTTCCTGGAGGAAAAAGGCAAACTCGATTTGCTGAAAGAAGTGCGTTCCATCTCCGATATGGTGGATGTTCACTATGTTCGGCAAAAGGAGGCCAAAGGTCTGGGACATGCCGTCTGGTG
>NZ_BDLR01000162.1:3013-13642 GCF_002049395.1 Carboxydocella sp. JDF658
GCCCTTTGCTGTCATGCTGGGCGATGATATTGTGGTTGGGGAACCGCCCTGTCTGGCCCAGTTGCTGGAGGTCTATTACCAGACCGGGGAACCGGTGGTAGGAGTGCAACCGGTGCCTCTGGCTGATACCCGGAAATATGGCATTGTGGATGTGGAGCATACCGGTGGTAACTGCTTGCCGGTTCGGGACCTGGTGGAAAAACCTGACCCGGAGGTAGCTCCTTCCCGGCTGGCTATCATGGGCCGTTATGTCCTGACTCCGGATATTTTCCCTATCCTGGAGGCCCAGGAAACAGGGGTAGGGGGCGAAATCCAGCTCACTGATGCCCTGCGCAAATTGAACCAGAAGCGGCGTATTCACGCCTGCATCTTCACTGGCAAACGCTATGATGTTGGCGATAAGCTGGGTTATATCCAGGCAACGGTGGAACTGGCCTTGCGCCGGGAGGATTTGCGGGAGCAGGTGGAAAAGTATCTGGAAGAACTGGTGGAGAAGAAAAAGGTACAGTTGTAGCCTCAACTTGAGGCTTTTTTTTCTGCAATTTTTGCTAGAATTCCCTGGATGTGTTATAATGCTATTATCTACTTAAACTAAAGGTAGTGGTCAATATGAATCAAGATATAATTCAAAAAATGGTAAGCACCATCCGGATCAAATTTGATCCAGAGCAAATAATAGTGTTTGGTTCATGGGCCAGGGGAGAAACTGTTGAGGATAGCGATATAGATTTTTTAGTCATTATGCCTGATGAAATTCCCAATAAAAGGTCATTACAGGTAGAAATAAGAAAATCACTCAGAGGTTTTGCTGTTCCTAAAGATGTTATAGTTATGAGTAAAAGTGAAATTTCCAGATATAAAAATATCAACGGTTTAGTATATAAAAACGCTCTTGAAGAGGGTAGGATTTACTATGGAAGATAACTCACTTTTTTATATAAAATGGTTCAATTATGCTTATAAATACTTACGAACCGCAAAAGCCATTTGGCTGAGTTGTTACCGGGGGTAAATGCTAGTGCTTTTTTTGAGCATGAACTTGAATGTCTCACAGAATGGTGTGTAGAAAGCCGATATCCGGGTGATTTTCCTGAAGCCACCAAAGAGGATGCAATATTGGCGATTAATATAGACGAAGCAGTTTACAACTTAGTATGAGATTTTTTTTCAGAAATCTGAAACCAAGATAAATCAATACTTTTTGATGGTATAAAAAAAGACTTCACCCCATGAATGGAAAATTTTTAAAGCAACCAACCCGGGAAAATTTCTCCAAGTAATGAAGTCGCTTGTAAATTATCCAAGAAAGTCTATTTCCCTTCGAACAATTTATGGAAATTGAGATAAGCAGATAAAACAGAAAATGCTACATGGGGGGCAAAACTAGACTCTTTTGGCAATAAAATTACATGGTTTGGTTATAAGTTGAAATTTTTCGGGAGAGGGAGGATAAATTAATGAGTATCGATCTTATAGCCTTATTTGGTCTTTCTTCTGTGGGTATAATTGTTGCTTTAGCAGGTTTTATAGTTTTGCTGACTAAACGTATACAAGATTCAAATAAACCGTTTCTTCAGGAAGAATTATTACGGAAAATTAGTTTATTGGAAAAACAGTTAGATGAAATAAATAACAAAAATAACCAAAGTTAAAGACAAGTTTTTAGGCATGGCTCGTGTCCGTTACACGTATACTTTGCTTAAGGTTAAACCTTATTACCAAGCAATTTTTTTCAACTGCAACTAATAGATCAGCTTCCCAGGCTGGGTATAGATTATGGTTGATTTCAAATCGGCATCCCTCCGGCAGTAAAATGCCCAGCTAAAATAGCCACCTGATCCAAGGGAACGCCTGCATCTATCAAGTTTTTGCCAAAAGTATATGGAGCTTGTAGAAGAGTTATTGGCACAGGTACGAAACCCTTCTGCAAATTAAAGGCATAGGCGTAGTAGTAGCCAGCTTTGTAGCAGAAGTAGGAGATATAAAAAGATTCAGCCATCCACGGCAAATTTAAAAACTGGCAGGGCTAAATCTAAAAGAAAACAGCTCAGGGAGACATAAAGGAATGAATTTCGCAAACTGCATCAGTACTATACAACAAGGAAAGGGATTCCGTATTTCTTGTTTAAAAATTAGGAGTCGGGATAGTCAGGTTAACATCCATGCGGGCATAGACCCTGAATAGAAGCATTTCTGACATTCCATATCCAGAGCAGGCAGAACGAAGGAATTTAGGGCAAAGACCCTGTGAGACATGGGAGGGTTGACGATGGAGAATATATGGAATCCCCCTGACCAGATATTGTAAAGTAAGCGGTCTGGTTGTGGCTACCTATTTTCATCCATATTTTGCGCTGCAGTTATAATACCTTATTGAAGACAGAGATAAACTGACTCTAAGCTATACCCACGTTAGAGGTATTGAAAAGATTACAACACATGCATATATAAATGCTATTGTTTTATTGGCATCAGCATTAGTAATCAAGAACTTAAATGATAAAAAATTGAAGATAAAGACTGTCTAAAATTAGTTTTTTAAAGTGACTAAAACAAAAATTCTGTTCATATGCCTATTTTTAAGTTCCTAATATTACCAAAGAAATAATACCAATAAAAATAGCCTTCATTAAGCACTGCTTTGATTAAATGTGGCAATCAGAATCGTTAAAAAGCCAATTCCTCAGTATATAAGAGCATTGCAGAAGAAAAATAATTAATAGACTCTAGCCTCAACTTGAGGCTATTTTTTCTGCAATTTTTTGCTTGAAATTCCCAGAATTGAATAGAAAAATCCGCCAGAGTTTGGTATAATATTTCTAAATTAGTATCTAAGGAGGTAGCATTTTGGCAACAAAGGTTTTAGTTACCGGTGGGGCCGGTTTTATTGGCTCCCACTTGACCGAAGCTTTGCTGGAACAGGGCTATGAAGTAACAGTAGCAGACAACTTGAGCACAGGCAAGTTGCTTAATTTACCTCATAAAGGGGAAAATTTTCACAAACTTGACATCACCGCTCCCGAATTTCGGCAGCTGGTACGAGAACTCAAACCCCGTTATATCTTCCACCAGGCGGCGCAAATCGATGTCCAGACCTCCCTGGCTGATCCCATCCTGGATGCTAAAGTCAATATCCTGGGTACCCTCAATGTCCTGGAAGCCTGCCGCGAGGCAGGGGTGGAAAAGCTGATCTATGCCTCTTCCGCTGCGGTCTTCGGGGAACCTCAGTATCTGGGCATCGATGAAGCTCATCCGGTAGAACCCCTTGCTCCCTATGGCGTCTCCAAGCATACTCCTGAACATTACCTGGCCCTCTATGGCCAGCTTTATGGCCTGCGCTGGACTGCCCTGCGCTATGCCAATGTTTATGGTCCCCGCCAGGATGCCTCCGGTGAGGGCGGGGTGGTGGCCATTTTCACCGACCGCCTGTTAAAAGGCCAGGAGCCGGTGATTTATGGCGATGGCCAGCAGACCCGGGATTTCATCTATGTTGCTGACGTTGTAGCTGCCAACCTGTCCGCTCTGGAACGGGGCGATGGCGGGATCTACAACATCGGCACTGGACAGGCTACCAGTGTGCTGGAGCTTTACCGGACTCTGGCGGAGCTGTTGCGCGAGTCAGGAGAAAGGGAGGTACCGTCCTACCGGCTGGCTCCGGCCCGGCCGGGCGATATCCGCCACAGCTATTTTAATCCACAGCGGGCAGAACAGGAACTGGACTGGCGAGCCCGTTACAGTTTGCGTCAGGGATTGGAGCTGATGCTGGCATGTCTCAGGGCCGATTAGCCAGAGCAGCTGCCGGCATGGTAGTGGTCAGCCTGCTCAGCAAGATCCTGGGTTTTGGCCGGGAAACGGTAATCGCCGCCCAGCTGGGGGCGACAGCGGCCGGGGATGCCTTCAAGGTGGCATCCTTTATCCCGATGATGCTGTTTAACATCATCGCAGCTGCCCTGGGCAACACCTTTATACCCCTGCTGACTGAACTGGAAACCAGCCGGGGGGAGAAAGAACTAAACCGCTATGTCGCCAATGTCACCAACTCCATCACTGTTATTGCCCTGGTCTTCGCCGGGCTGGGCATGCTCCTCAATCCCTGGTTGGTGAAACTGATTGCACCCGGCTTTAAGGCCGAAACCTATCAGCTTACAGTGGAACTGGTCTACTGGTTAATGCCCTGTATTGTGCTGCTGGGCTTTATTGGCCTGACCACCGGTTACCTCAATTTCCGCCATGTCTTTGCCAGGCCTCTGCTGGGCGGGGTGGTATTTAATATCATCATTATCGCCGGCCTGATTTTGCTGGTGCCCTGGCTGGGAGTGCAGGGAGCGGTGCTGGCCTTGCTGCTGGCCTATGGCGGCCAGGTGCTCTACCAGCTGGCAGTGGCGGTCAGGTACGGTTTTCGCTTTCGGCCTGTCCTGGACTGGCGGGAACCATACCTGAAGCGGATGCTGAAACTGGCGGTGCCGGTGATTATCGGGACCGCAGTCTGGACGGTATCTACCCTGGTGGACCGCATTTTTGCCAGCTCCCTGGCCGAAGGCAGCATTTCTGCCCTGGACTATGCTGCCCGGTTGAACAGCTTTGCCCTCGGTCTCTTTGTTTCTGCTATTGCCAGTGTCTATTTTCCTACCCTATCCCGGGCCGGTGCAGCCCGGGACTGGGGGGCTTTCAACGACCATTTGTTGCGGGCTATTAACATTAACATCTATATTATCCTGCCCATGGCGGTGGGATTGCTGGTGCTGGCTCAGCCCATAGTGCGGCTGCTCTTTGAACGGGGGGCTTTTGATAGCAGGGCTACAGCCATGACTGCCGAAGCGCTGGCCTTTTTGTCCCTGGGTTTGCTGGCTTTTGCCCTGCGGGAGATTTTTAGCCGGGCCTTTTATTCCCTGCAGGATACGCTTACTCCGTTGACTAACGGGATCATGACGGTGTTGCTGAACGTGGGCCTCAATGCGATCCTGGTCAGGCTGATGGGCCTGAGTGGTATCGCTTTGGCTACTTCCCTGGCTTCCAATCTGATGATCCTCTACCTGGGCTGGCGCTTGAAAGGCAAGGCGCCCCGGCTCAGCTACCGCCCTGTCTGGATAGCAGCAGGCAAAGGGGTGGTGGCAGTGCTGGCCATGGCCCTGGCTGTGAAGGGCTGCGACCTGCTGCTGGCCCGCTGGGGCAGTCAGCACTGGGGCCTGGTCCTGCGGGTAGGACTGGATATTGTCCTGGGGGCAGGGGTGTATTTTCTGGCTCTCTGGTGGTTAAAGGTGACGGAATTGCAGGAGCTTTTAAGCTGGGCGGGAAAAAAATTAAAAATTTCCTTCTTAAAGGTTTAAACTTTATGGCTTCTGCATATCCTATATAAGGGAACTTTTATTTAAAGGAGTTGGGAGTCGTGAAAGGAAAAGGCAGAAAACTGAAAAAACTCATTCTGGACATGCAAGGTCAACTGAGTGAACGTCTGGAAGCCCTGGCCGATGAGGAAAAGAAGCTGAAAAAGGCTTTGGAATATCTGGCCAAAGGCGTTGAAATTCTGGATGAGCTGGAAGAGGCTCAGGCCAGAAAGCGGGCGCGGACGCCGCGGGCCCATGATCCCAATTCACTGGGGGGCAAGGACCTGCGGGCCAAGGTGGTGGAAGTTTTGCAAAACTCCCCCATGCCCCTGGCGGCAGCCCAGATTCTGCAGAGCCTTACTGATCAGGGCCTGACTCCTCGTAGCAAGGATTTGCTCCTGGTTTATCTGGCTGAGATGGCCAAGCAGGGGGAAATCGTGCGGCCGCGGCGGGGTTATTACACTGTGCCTGAGGCTATGGAAAATGTCTAGGTTCTGGCAGTGGACAGCCATTATTGCCGCCCTGGTGCTGCTGGGCGGTTGTCTGGGCCGGCCGCAGGCCGGCTCACCCCCTGCTGCGCCTCCGAATACGGTGACCCGGGAAATCACGTTGTACTTTGCTGATATGCAGGCGGAAAAGGTAACCCCGGAGCGCCGCCAGGTGCAGGTTGAGCCGGACCAGGCTCTGGTACCGGTGATTGTGCAGGAATTGATCAATGGCCCGCGGGTAAAAGGCCATTTTCCCACTATTCCTCCTGGGACCCGCTTGCTGGACTGGAAACTGGAAAAGGGACTGCTTACCCTCAATTTTTCCCGGGAGATTCAGGTCAACCATCCGGGTGGGACGGCCGGGGAAGCCATGACCATCTATTCCCTGGTTACCAGCCTGACTGAACTGCCGGAAGTGCGGGAAGTGCAGTTTCTGGTGGAAGGGGAAAAGAATGAAGCCATCTGGGGCCACGCTGATACCACCCGCCCGTTTAAACGCAATCCCGACATGATCGATAAACCCTGACAGGTCGAGGGAATCGACCTGTTTCTTTTTTATTGACCTGGTCCGGCTGGAATGCGTAAAATAGAGGCAGGAGGTATAAAACGATGTTTTTTCTCCTGGATTTTACCGCTCTGGCTTTGCTGCTGGAGGAAAGGCTGGAAGCTATATATATCTGGCGGGATTTCTGGGACCGGCTGGCCGGTCTGGGCCTGATGCTGGCTCTGGCCTGGTGGTTGCTGGCCTGGCGCTGGGGCTGGAGCTGGTGGCAGGCAGGGGCTGGTTTACTCTGGCTGGCCCAGGCGGGCTATCTGAAATGGCGCCTGGAGGGCCGGCGCCTTTCGCCCTGGTGGCTGGCGGCAGGTACCTGGCTGGCCCATGCGGGAAGGGGGTTTTGGGGCTGAAACAATGGGAAAAAATCGGACGTTTGTTACTGGCTTTGCTGGCCAGCTGGTACCTGACCTTGCTGGGACTGGTCATCTGGCAGGGGGAAAAGGCGCAACCTGGGCGGGGAGACGTGATCATCGTCCTGGGGGCCAAACTCTGGAATGGTAAGCCCAGCCCCATCCTGGCAGAAAGGCTGAAAGTGGCGGCAGACCTGTACCGGCAGGGGCTGGCGGGGAAAGTGATTGTCAGTGGCGGCCTGGACCAGGGCCAGAAACTGACCGAGGCTCTGGCTATGGCCCAGTGGCTGAGAGAACACGGTGTCAGGGCAGAGGATATTATTACCGATGAGGTTTCCACCAGCACCTGGGAGAATGTGCTTAACAGCCAGCGCCTGATGCAACAGCATGGCTGGCAGCGGGCCATACTGGTTACCAACAACTTTCATCTCTTCCGGGCGGGTCTTACTGCCCGGTGGCTGGGAATGACCTACTCCCTGGCGGCCGCTCCCATGCCTTTTGACTGGTGGACTGTCAGTAAGTATTACCTGCGGGAGCCTGTTGCCCTGACTTATTACCTGTTTTTTGTTTTCGGCAAAACCATTTAACCCCATGCACCGACAGTTCGGGGCCTTTTCTGCCAGTTTGGCCCTTTCGCACTTTAACTATCCGGGCAAATAACTATAATAAGGGTAGGATAAGATAGGGGGAAAAAGCTGTGCGCGTACTGGTAAAAGATATAATGACCCGGGGTGTTATCAAACTGGACAAGAACAGCACTTTGCAGGAAGTGGCCAAACTCTTTGCCGAGCGCATGATTGACGGGGCGCCGGTGGTGGAAAACAAAAAGGTGGCCGGGGTTTTAACCAAAACCCATCTTTTGCGGGCCATGGCCCAGGGACTGGCTCTGGATACCCCCATCGAAGCCCTGATGTCCCGCAATGTCATTACCATTAACCAGATGATGCCGGCCGAGGAGGCCATGGCTATCCCGGTAGGGCGATTGCCAGTGGTCAATGACCGGGGGGAACTGGTAGGCTGGTTGACCAGGACCGACCTGGCCAATGCCTTCAGTGAAAAATACAAATTTTTCACCCAGGATCTGATAGCTGTGCTGGATTCTTTGCCCTATGCCCTGGTGGCGGTGGACCGGGAGGGGCGCATTACCACCATCAACCGGGCTGCCTGTGAGCTCTGCGGAGTAGAGGCTGAGGATGCCCTGGAGCAGCCAGTTCAGGAAGTCTTTAACTGTCCTGATCTTTTGAAAGTAGCTAGAAATGGCATTGCTTTGTATAATCAAAAAATGCAGATCAATAACCGTCCCGTTCTGGCTAATTATTTTCCTGTTTTAGCAGAAGAAAAGTTGATTGGAGCAGTGGCTTTGTTGCATAATTTATAATAGAGAAACAGGAAAGGGGAGAATGAGGATGATCTTAAAAGGCTTAATCGGATTGTTTGTGACAGGCTTTACCGCTTATGTGTTTGCGGCCATGCTCTTTATCCCTGACCGCAGCAGCAAGTTTTACCACAGATAAGCAAGGGTAAAGGCCCAGGGGCCTTCGCTTCGCTCACCTTTGATTTCATTCGCGGCCCAGGTGTGCAAACAATCAAGGGGTGATTTATAAATTTTACCCCGATAAGATATCGTTTCACCAGGGTGAACAGAGCGCATTTCACGGTAGCAAAGGATATAATCAAGTATTTGTCCTTCGCCTAAGGGTTCACAAAATGTCACCTCCTGCTAAGAACCTAACCGGGCTTTGGCAATTGTAGTTATTACGTTCGGTTAAGGTTCCTAAAAATTAGATCCAGGCAAAGCTAAGCATACTTTCGGAGTAATATCTCTTCAAGCATTTTTAATATATCCCTGTCACTGTCTTCGTAGGTAAGTCTTTTAACCAGATTGTGTCCATACTCAAAGTAATGCGTATCTGGAGGTATATAGGGCTTTCTTTCAGTAGCTTCAGTTTTTGGTTTTTGCGTCTTTTGTGGCTTAACATAGGGGATCGTTTCATATACAGTGTTTTTGTATTGCACTTTTACACCAAAAACCGGACTTATTAATACATCTATCCTCCGTACGTGGCGGAATAGGATTGGTTTCTTTATAGATAACCTTAAAATGCCTGTTATAGAAAGAAAATACGCCCCCATTATCGATGGTTCTTTTTTGTTTAACACATAGTATATAGCCAATATCAATGTTTTGGTCAAGCGCCCTATAAGCAGTTTCGGGCTCTAAAGCTTTCACTGCAAACTAACTGTTAAATTTCTCTATATATTGAGATAGGAACTCATTAGCTTCATCAATAGTGGTAATACCGGCTATTTTGAATTCAACAGGGAGCCTGCTTTGAAGCGTTTCCCATAGTCACTCTACTCTACCTTTGGCTTGGGGTGAACGTGCTGGAATAAGGGTTATACCTAGTTCTTTCATAGCTCTGCCAAACTGGGTGTCGTTAACAACTTTGCCTTGCAATTGCTCCTCAATCGTAAGCCTTGAAGCGTTTTGGGAGAGAAAAATTGAGTGTCTGTCTGCGTAGATACTTGCTGGAATACCGTGCTTGTTAACGATTTGCCAGGTTACCTCAAAATATCCTTGCAAGCATTCATTCTTGGCCAGGTAGAGCCCTACTATTTTCCCGGTAGCATCGTCAATTGCACCATGGAGGGCAAACTTTTCATTAGTGCCAAATCATTCAAAAGGAGTGGCATCCATTTGTATAAGGAGGCCTTCCTGAGGCCTTATCTTTCTGCGGCGATGAGGTTTAAATCTCCTTCGTTTCTTAGGGCTGTTAATGCCTGCTTTGGTCAAAATAGTGTGGAGACAGGAATAACTTATGGTTATTCCCTCGTGCTCCTCCAGAAGCTCCATAAAGTGCTTGAAATTGGCGTTCTTGTACTTATCGGATTGTTTCAATGAGATAATCTTGCTTTTAATCTCGTCAGTGAGTGCATGCTGCGGCTTACGACCTGTATTTTTATGGATAAGGAACGCCGGCCCTTGTTCCATCACTCCTTTTTTAAGGCGCTTAATCTGGCGTTCACTAAGACCTAAGCTCATAGCTGCTTCACTGATTGATAGTTTCCCATCAATTAAGGAAGAAATTACCTTGTACCTATTTAGTTGTTTTTGTGTCATTAGATAACGCACCTCGTTTCTCATAGTGACATTTTATCAAAATACTTTACAAGGTGACATTATCACAAGATAATCACAAAAGCAAGGGAGCAGGGGTTGACCCTGCTGGCACTCCTCGCTATAATAAATAACGTTGAGCAAAAGTGGGCGTGTAGCTCAGCTGGGAGAGCGCCAGAATCGCACTCTGGAGGTCGTGGGTTCAAGTCCCATCACGTCCACCAATTTTTTTGGAGGGTTGTTTGTGCCCGAGATTGCCAGATTCTATGGTATTGTTATTAAAATGTTTTTTAATGCTCATTTGCCTCCCCATTTTCATGCTATTTGTGGGGAGAGGGTAGGGATGTTTGAAATTTCTACTCTCGAAATGATCGAAGGAGATTTACCTAACCGAGCAATAAAGTTAGTAAAGGAATGGGCTGAAAAATATCAGACTCCGGGTTTTGCATAAATTTGGTATAATATAGCTATGGAATAGAAACATAAGAGGGTGATTTGAGCTGGCACGCAAAAAGAAGTGCAGTAACGACATGCCAACGCAGACCCTCACAGCCAGGGCGAAAGTCGTCAACCTTTCCGACCAGGACGCCCTGCTCCTGGGCTTGCTGGGTTTTTCCGCCACCAGGCTGTGGAATGTGGCCAACCACCACCGGCACACTGTCTGGAACGAAACTGGCAGAATACCCGGTTTCTCCGAGCAGTGCCGGGAGCTTAAAATCAACCGCTGGTACAGGCTCCTGCCTTCCCAGTCTGCTCAGGAAGTCCTGGGCGAGCAGGACGACTCCTATCGGTC